>JBFHCW010000347.1:0-2485 GCA_041585035.1 Litorivivens sp. | reverse complement strand
TTCGGGCCAACCGCAAAGAAGTAATTGGGAAAGTCCGGCACCGCAATACCCTTGTGTGAGCGCGGATCTTTGGCCATCACATCCCCCATCACCTTGCCATCGACACCCACTACTTCAATGCGATCAAAGTCCTGTATGCGATAGCCGGTACAGTAAATAATGACGTCGGCGTCTATCGTTTTACCACTCGCCGTCACAATACCCTTAGCGGTCACCTCCTTAAGGCCTTCAGCAACCAGGTCGACATTGTCGCGATTGAGGGCCGGGTAAAAATCATCCGACACCAGGCCGCGCTTGCAGCCGTAGGGCGTATCCGGAATCAGCACTTCCTGCAGGGCGGGATCATCAACCGCTTTGCGGATGAAGTTTTTAACCATATTTTCAAACTGTTCCTGCCGTTTGTGCCCAATGGTAACGGCGTATTCCACCTGTCCCATCAACAGGCTCTGCCATTTGCGCAGCAGCGTCAGCAGGAAGGGGAAGCGTTTGAACAGCTTGCGCTGCAAAGCGGAATAGGGCTTGTTGCGGCGGGGCATTATCCAATTGGCCGATCGCTGCAGCACCGTCAGGTGCCCGGCCACCTTCGCCACGTTTGGCACAATCTGAACCGCACTGGCGGCCGAGCCGACCACCACGACACGCTTGCCCGTCAGGTCAACATCATGATTCCAGCGGGTGCCGTGCCAGCTATCGCCTTCAAACGCATCGAGACCCGGCACATTGGGGTAGAGCGGCGTATGCTGATTGCCCATTGCATTGATAACCGCATCAAAGGTGTCGCTTTCGCCACTCGCCGTGGTCAGAACCCATCGCCCGTCAGACTGATAGTGGGCACTGTTGATGCGGGTATTGAGCTTCAGATGGGGATCAAGACCGAAGTCGGTGGCACAGCGAGCCAGATAGGCCTGAATCTCGGCGTGGCCGACAAAGCTTTCCGACCAGTTCGGGTTGGGCGCATAGGAGAAAGTATAGGAATGAGCCCAGACGTCGCAGGCCAGCCCTGGGTAATTGTGCAGGCGCCAGGTGCCCCCCGGTGCGTCCAGCGCGTCAAAGATAGTGAAGTTGGAAAAGCCCTTATCCAGCAGCTCTTTGCCCGCAGCAATACCTGCGGGCCCGGCCCCAATAATCGCGATGTGAAATGCTTGTTCAGACGGCATGTAGCAAACCCTGATTAAAAGATAGCAGTGACGACAGACTTTCGGCGGACTAGGGAGAAGGCAACGCCGAACCGCCCGCCAAAAAAAGGTAACACGTGTGTAAGAATTTTATAGGGGATGCGCAACGCCAACAACAAAGTCCGCGTTACAGCTTGTTAATGGCGGGATTTTCTCCCGGCTGGCTTCAATACACGTCTTTGGGATCAAAGCTGCAGTCGGGGGTATTTTGCCGACGCAGCTCCCGAATCTGCCTGATTTCTCTTTGAGCGATGAGGCACCACTGGGGCGGCATTTCGTCATTCAGGATCTGGTAGCCACTGCGAATCAAGGCCTCGGCAATGGCTACGCGCGCTGCCACTGCGAGCTCACGCACCTGATAGGGCCCCTGGATTTTTGTGCGCAGACCCGACCGCGCCGCCTCTTCTCCCGACAAGGCCACCAGACTGTAGCTGGTGTCATCGTTTTGCAGAATATGCATCTCCACACGAAACCGCTGGCTGTCGCGCAAGGACAACACACTGCCGGTAGTCTGTGGCGTTTCACGCGCTGAATGCATACGTCCCCCGCGCCGAGTAATCGGGGCGCAACAGCCCCAAGCATAACACCCCGAAAGCATCGCTGACCGCCTGCCTGCCCGGGCACGCTCTGCGCACAGGTTACGCAATTGTCACCCACGCCATGCCGTGCCACTCTACGATAGCGACATAACCATAACAAAGCATCGCCGAAAGAGGTTCTCTCACTGTGACTAAACGCGTGTATTTTTTGACATTGGCCATGGCATTTGCCGTTCCGGCAACCGACACCCTAGCGGCGTCGGGTGTATTGGAGGAGGTGCTGGTTACCGCACGAAAACGCAGCGAAAGCATGCAGAACATCCCCATCGCGGTCAGCGCCATCAGCGGCGAAGACCTCCGCGAGCGCGGTATAGCCAATACCGCCGAGCTGACAAAAACCGTACCCAGCCTGGAAATTCGCAAGGGGCAGGCCAATCAGATTTATATCCGCGGTATTGGTGAGCGCACCGGCTTTGCTCGGGTGGACCCCACCGTAGGCGTCTATCTCGACGACCTGTTTCTGCCTCGATCAGACGGACAGCTTCTCGACACGGTAGATATCGCCAGCATCCAGGTGCTGCGCGGCCCTCAGGGCACCCTGTTCGGCAAAAACACGACCGGCGGCGCCATGGTCGTGAGCCTGCGAAAACCCGATGACAGTGACGAGGCCTATTTGGAGTTAGGCGCCGGCAGCTACAACCTGCATCGCCTGAAAGCCGGCATCAATATTCCCATCACGGATACCTTTTTCACCCGCACCGCCATTCACGT
>JBFHCW010000346.1:0-2493 GCA_041585035.1 Litorivivens sp. | reverse complement strand
GTCGTCAATCAGGGGAGAGTTGGTCTCACTGTTATCAATGGTGTCAAACTCTTTGCCTTCGTTCATCGAACTGAAATGCTGACCCAGGCGATGCAGCGGCAGATAGGTCGAAAATATGGAGGAAAACGCAGCGAAGGTCAGCAGAACCAGCGGCAAGGAAATCAGGAAATAATACTGCGCGCCGGGTTGCCAGTAGAACGTTGGTTTAAGAAAACCCATTCGCAAGACATGGTTGCCTGAACTTGCGGTCGGTGCATAAAACTCCACAATGCCGACGGTACTTTTCAGGGTTGAAAACTCTCGATCACCCCCGTTCACACGCTGACTGGCCGACAAGGGCAGCGACGGAATACCAATACTGGGATTCTGCCCCTCCAGAACCAACTGCCGCTCGCCGTATCTGGACTCCACCAGAAAATAGAGAAAGTGCGGATGCTGCTGCAGGTTCTGCAGCGTGGCACTGCGCCCCTGCTCTGCAAGCAAGTCTGTCAGCGCTTCAGTGGAAATACTGGACAGGGCTTTGGTTAACGATTCACCGTAGAGCTTCGTTTCGGCATTGATGGTCTTGGCGGACTGCCAGCTGTAGACCACCAGCAACAGGGTAAGACTCAAGCCCGCGATAAGCAGTAAAGGCAAAAAGGCCGGAATCTGGATACGACGGCGGCGATGACGGAGTCGACGGGTTGACCGCTGCCGACGATCGCTTTTTCGACGCTCATCGCTGACGCTGTCCGACGCTGACAGTTCGTTCTCGTCAATGATCGCTGACGCTTTGTTCACCTGGCACCCTCTGCTTGGCCTCTTGCCGTCGATGACGGTCTATCAGGCTGATTATTCTTGGCCATTGGCCCGGGATTTCTTCATCCCAACCCCTATACTGTAGGCAAAGTTACACAATCCTGCAGTTGTGAAATATGCGTATACAGGTGGTTAGCATACTACGTTGTGGCGCCGCCCACCGCCGGCCTCGCTTCGCGCGCACCACAAACCCAAAAAGATCAACGTTTTCAGCAGGTAACAGCTTTACTCAGGATTGCCCGGAGCAACTGCCCCCCTGGGCACGCGAATATGCTCGACCAGTGCCCGCACCTCGGGTGGGGGCGGTGCGGTCAATCGCGACACCCCAAAGGCAACCACAAAGTTGACCGCCGCGCCCACCGCGCCAAAGGCATTGGGCTCTATGCCGAGAAACCAGTTCTCCGGCATGGCACCCAAATATTCCGTCCCCGGAATAAACATCACACCCTTGTGCTGAAAGACGTAGAGCAGCGTCACACCCAAGCCCGCGAGCATGCCGGCTATGGCGCCCTCTTTATTCATCCTCTTGCTGAAAATACCGAGCATTAAGGCCGGAAAAATCGACGAAGCCGCCAGCCCAAAGGCCAGCGCCACCGTCCCGGCCGCAAAGTCCGGCGGATTCAGGCCAAGGTAACCCGCAAAAGCGATCGCGGCAGCCATCGCAACCCGGCTTGCCAGCAGCTCCTGCTGCTCGGTAATCGTCGGCGCGAACACGCCTTTCAGCAGGTCATGCGAAATTGCCGAGGAGATCGCCAGCAGCAAGCCTGCCGCCGTGGAAAGCGCCGCCGCCAGACCACCGGCCGCCACCAGCGCAATCACCCAGTTGGGCAAGCCCGCAATCTCGGGGTTGGCCAACACGATGATGTCGCGGTCAATGGTGACCATTTCGTTTTTGTCGGCATCGGCGACGTGGGTAATACGGCCGTCCCCATTTTTGTCCTCAAATTCCAGCAGCCCGGTTTTTTCCCAGTTTTTAAACCACTGCGGGCGCTCGTCGTAAATCAGGCCGCCGCCGTCATTACCCGCAAAGGTGTCTATCAGATTCAAGCGCGCCATGCCTGACACCGCCGGCGCCGTGGTGTAAAGAATCGCGATAAACAGCAACGCCCAGCCCGCCGACTTTCTTGCATCACTGACTTTCGGCACCGTAAAGAACCGGATAATCACATGCGGCAAACCGGCGGTACCAATCATCAGCGACAGTGTGTAGGCAAACATATTCAGTTTGCTGAGCCGCTCCTGGGTGGTGTACTGATCAAAACCCAAATCCACAAGAATCAGATCGAGCTTGTCCAGCAGATAGGTATCGCTGCCCGCCAGGGTGCCGCCAAGACCGAGTTGCGGCAGGGGGCTACCGGTGAGATTGAGCGAAATAAAAATGGCCGGAATGGTAAAGGCAAAAATCAGCACGCAGTATTGGGCAATCTGGGTATAGGTGATGCCCTTCATGCCGCCGAGCACCGCATAGATGAAGACGATGCCCATCCCCACATACAGGCCGATCGCGTAGTCCACTTCCAGAAAGCGGGAAAAGGCAACGCCGACGCCTTTCATCTGCCCAATAACGTAGGTGACTGAGCAGACAATCAGACAGATCACGGCAACGATACGCGCCGTGCGCGAGTAGTAGCGCTCACCGATAAACTCAGGCACGGTGAACTTGCCGAACTTGCGCAGGTAGGGCGCCAGAAACAT
>JBFHCW010000345.1:0-2495 GCA_041585035.1 Litorivivens sp. | reverse complement strand
GACTTGAACATGGTTTTCTCCTTATTCACCAATGGGGCGAGCGCCGGGCAGCAGATCACGGCGCCACATCACCACGCCTTGTCAGGCGCTGATGTAGTTATAGACCCTCACCAGCGATAGAGGAAATAGTATTTTTTTAACAGAGCGATAGGTTTTATCGATAAACCAGAAGGAACGGGGCCTGCAGGGGATACAGGCCCAGTTTGTTAGTTTTACCCTATTTTGAGAAGCACGCCGCGATCGGCATCGAGCCGCACTCGGTCACCGGTTTGAAAGGTCTTGGTAGCCTGCCGCAGGTTGACGACAGCCGGGAGGCCATACTCGCGCGCGATAACTGCGCCGTGGGATACCGCCGAGCCGACATCGGTCGCCAGACCGGCGATCAGGCTGAAATAAGGTGTCCAGCCAATGTCAGTGATTGGCGCAATCAGAATTTCGCCGGGCTGCAGGGCTGCAGCCTGCTGAATCGTCAGCGCCACCCGGGCCGTGCCCTCCACCACGCCGCGGCTGACCGGGCGACCACTGAGCTCACCTTCTTTCTGATCTGCGGGCGGCTCCCAGACCAACGGCTCGGGTTTGCCGACATAAACGTCATTGAATTCCAGCCGTTCCTGAAAAGAAAGGGCCTGACGCCGCTGTTGCGCGCGCGTCACCCAACCCGCAAAGGGCGCGGCGACAAAGTCGCGCAGCTCGTCGTGGGTGAAGAAAAAGATGAGATCGGGCTCCGGCAGGTGCCCTTCTTTGACCAGCAGGTCGGCCAGATGTCGGTAGGCCCTTTTCAGCCGGTGTGTCACCAACACCAGCAGCGACTTGGTGTGTTCCCGGCGCCGGATGGCACTGTGCGCCAGCGGCAGCATAAATCGCAAACCGCGGGACAGGCTTTTGATATCTACTCGCTCGACGGAACGCGGCTTGTAGCTTCCCTGCAGGCGCGCCGCAACCGAGGCCTGCATCGTCACAATCAGTTTTTCCGGCTCATCCACCCAGCCCGCTTCGCGCAGGCAGAGCTCGCGAATGGAGCGGTGGCCGTGCAGGGCCAGAAAATCACGAAATCGCAGCGCCGCCGCGCCGGCACGCTCGCTCTGCAGCCACGCCAGAGCGGCGGCGGGTTCTGCTTTCTGAAAGGCGCTCACCGCATCCGGGTGCTCGGCAATGGCATCGAGTACATTGTCGAGCCGGTCTACCATCACCGCACTTTCCACGTCACTCGCGCCAGCCAGCAGTCGCGCGGCCTCGGCCTGCTGGTCCCCATCGGCAGGCTGACTGCCGCCGGTCACCATGCTCTGCACCACACCCTCCATCACACCGGAGAGGGCCGATGAGCGCAGGTGCACTTCGTTGGTCTCGCAGATCCAGGGCATGTAGCGATCGATTGCCTCAAACATCGACACGCTACTGTCGGTGTAGGGAATGTAGGCGTGGCGAAAACGGTTTTCGAATTCGGTCAGCACCTTCTGGGCGCGAAAAACGTAGCGTACAAATTTGTAGGTGCCGTACCAGCGACGCCACACCGGGGCCAGATTGTCTGGTGTTTTGAGCTCAGGTACGGGGCGACCGCAGAGGCTCTGCCCCATCGAATCGGCGGTATTGATGGAAACAAAGCGTGAGGATTCCATACCGCCGGTCATATTGATAAACATGTGGCCATAGAACAGATTTATCTGGGTCCACTCCTCGGTTATCGCCGGGCGATTACCGTATTGCGTATGCATATGCTGCATGCCGTGCTCTATTGCCCGCCCCTGCACCGAAAAGGTGAGAGGGCAAACTGCACCCGGCATCATTTCTCCCACATTACAGCGGGTAATAACGTGATCTTCTGGAATCGGGGTATCCAGCTCGTTCAGGTCAGAACCGAGTGTCGTGATCGGACGCGCCTGCAACCAGAACAGCTCACCGCTCTCATCAATAGCCCACTCCATATCGAGCAAGCTATCCATCTTGGCAGCCGCGTCACGAGCACCTTCTGCCAGCGCCTTGATCTCGGACGCCGACAGAATCGGACTCGCGCCTACCAGCTCTTGCTGAACCAGCTGATTGCCGGTATCCAGCACATAGTGATCCGGGGTCTGCTCACCGCTGACCAGCGCTTCGCCCAAGCCCTCCACAGCATCAATCACCAATCGGTCGTGACGGCCTGTCACCGGGTCTGCGGTAAATAACACGCCGGCAGATCTGGCCTTGACCATGCGCTGCACCACCACACACATGGAAACCTCGACCGGAGCGGCCTGCGCTGCCTGATAGGCGGTGGCGCGCTCACTGGCCAGAGAGCGAACGCACTGGGCAATGGCATCCTTCAGGGCGTCCATCCCCTCTACGTCCAGTATGGTTTCATACTGGCCGGCGAAAGAGCTGTCCTCACCGTCCTCCCCTAGGGCAGACGAGCGCACTGCAACCGGTCCGCCGCCAAGCGCCTGATACTGGGCCTCGAGGTCAGACGGCATCTGCGACTCACTGGCGCCGACAATCACGAATGCCGACGGCACATTCAG
>JBFHCW010000344.1:0-2511 GCA_041585035.1 Litorivivens sp. | reverse complement strand
CCCCGTAACGACGGCCACCTTGCCTGCAAACTCTTTCATGGAGCAATCCTCTCAATCTGATACACCCGTTATCGCAGAAGCCCCTATTGCCTGCATCGTCTGCCCGGACTATCAGCGGCCAAACGCTTTCCTGTAGCATGAAGCAAAACGGCTCGCAGATAACAGCATGGATAAACGCGAACACGCCCTGATTGAAGCCATTTACGAGGCACCACTCAGTGACCCGGCCTGGTCGGATTGTCTCAAGACTTTGCGCCTTGCATTGAAGGCCCAGGGCATCGTGCTAATGCTGCGCCTGCCCAACGAACAGGAACGCGGGGTAATTCTGGCCGATGGCATTCCCGGCCTTGAGGGGGAAATCGGTGACAATCCCTACAGCGACCAGTTCTACAGTATGGATCCTTTCGTCAATATGCCAGACAACGTGACCGTCACCCTCGACGAGCACCTGGATATGGACGCTCTGAAAAATAGCGAGTTCTATCAACTCAGTCTTGAACCCTTCGGCATCTACCACATCGCCGGCGTGGAACTCGCCAGTGGTGGCGATATTGACGCCAGCCTGCGCCTGACACGCAACAAGGACACGCCGGGTTTCACACGGGATGAACGGGCACTGCTCAATCGGCTGATACCGCATCTGAAGCGGGCGCTGCGCATCCACAGCCGCCTGGAAAGCGTCAGCAGCGAAAAAGAACTCTACGCCCAAGCGGTTTCACAGTTGTCGCTGGCGACGTTCTTTCTGAATGACAAAGGCCAACTGATAGAAGCCAACCCCATGGGTGAGCGCTTGCTGGAGGCTGATCGAGGCATATCCCTGAGTGCGGGCAAGCTGGTACTGGAACGCCCGGTCGATACCCAGAAACTGAAAGGCGCCATCGAAGCCGCACTGAAAGCCCGCGTGCACGGCGATACCGTATTCGCCCAGGCCATGCCGGTTTACGACCATAGCGGAGAATGTCAGCTGGGCTTAACTGTGCGCCCGCTGGCGGTGAAACGCCACCGGGAGACCGATCAGGAAGCGGTCATTGCCGTCTTTGTCAGCGATGCCACTGCGCGGGTCGAAGCCCCCCAGACTTCACTTACCCAGCTGTTCGGACTGACGCCGGCAGAAAGCCGACTGGCCACCGCACTGGCCAACGGACTGAGCCTGGACGATGCCAGCGCCAGTCTGCATATCAGCCGCAATACTGCGCGCGCGCACTTGCGTTCGATCTTTTCAAAAACCGGGGTCAGCCAGCAAACCCAGTTGGTGAGTTTGATTCTGAAGAGCGTGGCGCCATTGGGCTAGGGTAGACGGCGGAACCGCAAACAACATGCCGGGCGACTCAGTTCAATAACGTCTCACCCCTTATCAGGCAGAACCGTATTCGATAAACCGAAGCGACCGAAAACAGCCTTACCAATTCACGTTGATACTGAGCGCTGCGTTTCGCGGTCGCGACCCTGTTTGAGAATGTGCGGGGGCTTATCGGCTTTGACAACACCGTGCGCGCCGCTTCCAGTATCACTTACCGAGTTGCGGCCTGATTCCTTCGGCGCGCCATGAAGCATCGTCTTATGGTCATCACTGGTGATGACTAAAAGGAAATCGTGTTTGGCGTCACGATATTAGCCGGCAACACGGCCTATCAAATATGCAAAGTCGCTTTGCAGAACTTGTGCAGGGCATCGCTTGTCGAAGACAGGCACAATGGTCGACACTAGCGCTACCCGTATAAAACCAATAGCTACAACCTCGGAGGAATAGAAATGACTAAAGCCCTTATTGCTGTTACCACGCTAACAGCGGCCACCCTGCTGCTCGGCGCCTGCGGCCCCTCGGCCCAACAGGAAACTACCGCCGCGCCCATCGAACTGAAGGTGCCCGCAGGCCAGTACAAACACGATCCCTACCATTCAACTCTGGCCTTCAGCGTTAACCACCTCGGGCTCTCCAACTACATCATGCGTTTTACTGATTATGATATTCAGGTTGATCTGAACCCGGACAATATCAGCCAGTCGTCACTCACCGTGACCATCGACGCTTCTTCTATTGATACCGACTACACCGGCGATTATCAGGCTACACACGAAAAATCTCCCTTCACAAGCTGGGAAGAAGACCTGACTCAAAGCCCAAAGTTCCTGAACGCCAGCGAATACCCAACCATTACCTACACATCGACCGGTATCACAAAGAAAGGAGACAAGCTTGAGATAGACGGCAATCTGACACTGCTCGGCCAGACCCATCCGGTAACACTGGAAGCAACACTGGTTGGACAAGAGCCTAAGCACCCCTTCTTCGGCTTTGGCGCGCTGGGCTTTTCGGTGAGTGGCAGCTTTGAGCGCTCCCAGTTCGGCATGACCCACCTGACCAAGCCACCGCTGGTCAGCGACACCGTTACCGTCAACTTTGACGGCGAATTGCACCAAGTCGTTGAGCCAGCAGCCAAATAAATGAGCTATCGCTACAACGCTATTGCGATCACCCTGCATTGGGTGATCGCAATCTGCATTCTGATT
>JBFHCW010000343.1:0-2516 GCA_041585035.1 Litorivivens sp. | reverse complement strand
TCCCCCGGATTTGCGGTATCGGTTAAGCTCAACTCGGCTGACTTTCAGCGCGGCGGCTTCAGTCCCGAGGATGCGCGAGAGGTGGTCGCAATGCTCAACAACCTGTCGGTGGATCTGGTGGAGTTGTCAGGCGGCAGTTACGAAGCCCCGGCGATGCACGGCCGTACCCGCGACGAGCGCACCATTGCGCGCGAGGCCTACTTTCTCGAATTTGCCAAAGATATTCAGAAGACCGCCAGCATGCCAATCATGGTTACCGGTGGTATCCGGCGCATGCAAGTGGCAGAAACGGTGGTTAACAGCGGCATCGACATGGTGGGTATTGCCACGGCACTGGCCATTGATCCGACCCTGCCGGTTGAGTGGCAAAAAGGAAACGATCGCGCGCCGATGCTGGAAGTGGCAAAGTGGAGTAACAAAACCCTTGCCTCACTGGCGTATATGGCAACGGTGAAATACCAGCTCACAAAACTCAGCAAAAATGATAAGCCCAATCCGAACGTGTCACAGTTATGGGCGCTGCTGAGCGGGCAGATGAAAATAGCCGCGCAGGCGCGCCGATACCGGAAGCGTATGGCAGCCTGAGTAGACGGCAATCGATTTGCGCAAAGAGACATAGCGATGGATAAAAATAACACTAAACCGCCGTTGTCCGTTCAGCTGGGTTTTGCCCGGGGGCAGGATGTGCTCAAAGATAGTGGCGGCGCACTGCGGATACCGACGCACTTTGGCACCGGCGGTGGCGCCGGCAATACCGTCGAAACGCATTGGTGTGAGGCGATTGATCTGGCCGATAATTCTGCGCAGGCGCCGGGCCTGGCAGCCGCGGGATTTGACCAGATTGATCTGGCGGGGCGAGAAACACTGCAATCCCTGCTGGCCGGGGTCAATCAAGCCTGTGAACTGGATGAGGCCAGTGCAAACCGTATTCGCCGCGAGATTCAGGGAAAAACCTTTCGCCTGTTAAATGGCCGCCGGCTAAAAGTGCTTTTCGTCGCTCCCGAAGGATTTATCATGCGCCGCTCCGGACCCAATGGTCTGGATATTGCGCCCGGTCAGGCGATGACAGAGCGCAATGGTCACAAAGCCGCGGATCAGGTGCACGGTGATCAAAACGTGTATGGCACGCCGCTTAAAAAACTGCTTAAGCGCACCGCCCCCTGGTTGTTTCGCCACCAGACCCTCGGCCGTCGCAATCGTCTGTCGCCAATTTTTTTGCTCAATCTGTGGATACCGCTGCAGCAGGTTACCCAGCCACTGACGTTGGCTGATCGCCGCACGATTAACAGTGAAAAGCATCAGATCAACTATGCACTGCCCACTGGCGGGTTTCTTGAGCGCGACGAAGATCAGGCGCTCAATGATCTCTGGCTGTTTCTTCACAATGAAAACCAGCAGTGGTACTGCGATACCGCGATGAGTCACGAGCGCGCCTACGTGTTTGACACCCTGGGCGCTCCCCACGGTGCGGCGACCCTGCCGGGTGAAGAGGTCGCGGAGATTTATTTTCGACAACTGGGCAAGATGCTTGAGTGTGTCGATCGAGGGGAGTCACTGTTAACGGTAAAGGAAGCAGAGGCGCTTCCCGATGTGCCGCTCGAAGCACCGGAAAGCCTGCGACAGATTTTGTCTGCCGCAAGCGAACTGATACGCGAAGCCGCAGAGATATCCGCGCCGGTTCAGAGCGGCTGGGCAGACCGCGCTCGCGCTGTCGCTCGTTTATTTATCCGCCAGTCACTTGAGATGCGGCTTGTGGCTCTGGTCTATTGAATTGGACAGGTAGCCCCTCAAGGTTGGGGAGCACCGGCTAATTGCAGGGCGAGGTTCTGAAACACTGACGTAGTGGGCAGTCCGTCAATGAGTGGCGCCATAACAAATAGTGCCGCTACACCCCAGCCATAGGCAGGCTGTATTCGGCGATAGCGCCTGAGGTCGGCAGGCGACAAAGGAACGCAGGTTTCCCCGCAATCACCCAAGACCTCATATGATTTATGGCGATGTGATGAATGTTCCCAAAAAGCAGCGCCTGGTTCCTTGGGCTATGCTGGATGATACAAACGCATCTGAGTTACGTACACAACGCCATGCGAACAGAAACACTGCGAATCATTCTGGGTGATCAGCTCAATCGGGACAGTCCGCTTTTTGAGGGAGTGGCCGAGGGCGATTGTTTCTGGATGGCGGAGGTGGTGGGCGAAAGCCAGCATGTACCCTCGCATAAAGCGCGGTCGGCCTATTTCCTGTCGGCTATGCGTCACTTTTCACATGAACTGCGCTCAGAGCCTTACCGGCTGGAATACCTTCACCTCAATGACCATGCCTGGCCATCTTTGCAAGAAGCCCTGACGGCCACATTGCAAACCCTCGCTCCTTCCCGAATGGCAGTGGTCCAACCCGGTGATCTGCGAGTGCAGACAGAGCTAGAAGCCGCAGCTCGTGATGCTGACATACCGCTGGATATCTTAAGCGACAGCCATTTTCTGTCTTCGCCCGAACACTTTGCGGGTTGGGCGAGG
>JBFHCW010000342.1:0-2521 GCA_041585035.1 Litorivivens sp. | reverse complement strand
CGAAAGGACGGATAGACTAGCGGATATAGCGGGGGAAGTCAGGTGGAATTTGGCGTAATGCCAAATCCCACCGGGGCTGTCAGAAGCCTTCGACCTTGTGGATCTGCTTCCAGATCAGGCCGGGCGCAAAGCGGCGCATCAGATAGCCAATGCGGGAGTCGCGATTGGGGAAGACCCAGAATTTCCCCTTTTCGAGATGGCTTTCGATGGCGTCCAGCACCTCCTGCGGATCGAGTAGCGTGCCCTGATCCAGCATCTTCGGCCAGGCCGTATCTTTGCCCTGCTTCAGCAGCGGGGTGTTGGTGGTGGGCGGGCACACACAGGCAAAGCGCACACCGCTGTTCATGTTCTCGTGGTAGAGAATTTCGGTGAACATGGCGACAGCCGCCTTGGTGGCTGAATAACCGCCGGTGAGCAGGGTGGGCAGAAGCCCGGCCATCGACGCAAAGCTGATAAAGTCGCCGCGTCCGCGCGCAACCATGCCGGGAAGCACGGCCTGGGTGATGTGGATAAGCCCGTTGTAGTTGATTTCCATCATCTTTTTCATCACGTTGGCATCGTGCTCCAGCAGTTTGCCAAAAGGCATGATGGCTGCGCAGTTGTAGAGCCGATCGATCGGGCCGAGCTTTTCTTCTACGGCCGCAACCGCCTTGTGAACAGCATCGGCGTCGGTGATATCTACGACCCAGTGATGGATGGTGTCGTGGCCGGTGGCGGTTTCTGCCAGGCCATCCGGGTTAACGTCAAAAATCGCCACTTCTTTGCCCGCGGCCGCCAGATTGCGGGCCGCAAGGCGTCCCATGCCGCTGCCGCCGCCGGTGATCAATACTACCCTGCCTTCAAAAGCCATGATGTGTTCCCTTTCTGTCAGTGTTTTGATTTTGTTGTGTTTATAGTGAGGTCGCCGCGGCACCTGCCGAGCCGGGGACCTTATTGCTGCAAGCGGTAAATTCTAGAGGGGCTTATTCTGCAGGCACAAGAACATTTGGAGCCTTGGCGGGGAACATTTTCGCTTCCCGTGGAAAAAGATCCGGTTTTCGATGCAAGAACATTTGACAGGGAGCGCTCCGGATTTTAATAATCGGGGTGTGGCAGAAATGGATATGACATTTGCTAGCGGTTGATTCGCCATCTATCTCGACGGGCCAACAAGCCCACCCCTCCTATCAGTTTGACCCTGTATCTCCTCCGTTCGCGCCTGTTAAAGCGCGTGTTTTCATGGCCCGAGGGCCCATCCTGAGAGCGTCTTATGGAAAAACTGTTTGTGTTGGATACCAACGTACTGCTCCACGATCCGATGGCGCTGAATGCCTTTCACGAGCATCGGGTCATTATTCCCATGACCGTGCTGGAGGAGCTGGACGCCATCAAGGATCGGCGTGACAAAGACGTCAGCCGCGAAGCGCGGATCGCCATTCAGGCCATCGACAAGATTCTGTTCAATGCATCGCCGGCTGCCATTCAGGAAGGCGTGGAAATACCCTCCAGCCGACCGGACGGAAAAAACGGGACCCTGGCGATTTTCGCCGACCAGTTGATCAGTCACGACAGCGATGCGCCCTATCTGGATGGTTCGGTGCACCAGACCAACGACAATCGCATTATCAATGTTGCGATGCACCTGCAGGCCACCCACCCCAAGTCCTATGTCTGCCTTGTGACCAAAGATATCAATATGCGGCTCAAGGCCAAGGGCTCAGGTCTGGCCAATGTGGAAGACTATCGGCGTGACCGTGTGCTCGACGATATCGAGTATATGGCCAAGGGCTACGAGCATATCGACGGAGATTTCTGGCAGCGCATCGAGAGCGTGGAAACCCGTCGCGACGGCGCGCTTACCTTGCACAGTATTGACCGGGCCCACGTGCCGCATGCCCACGTCAACCAGTTCCTGCTGGACGATAAGGACTTTGTCGGGCATGTGCGCCGGGTCGAGGGGGATACTATAGAACTGGTCGACCTGAGCCGTGACCAGTTGATGCACCAGCGTATTTGGGGGTTGAAGCCGCGCAATATGGAGCAGGCCATGGCCTTCTACCTGATTCAGCAAGCCCATATCGACATGACCGTGCTGACGGGGCCTGCCGGTTCCGGTAAAACCCTGATTGCGTTGGCCTACGGGCTGCACGCCATTCTCGAAGAACGCCGTTACGACAAACTGATTGTGGCGCGTTCCACGCCACCGATGGCCGAAGATATCGGCTTTTTGCCGGGCACCGAAGAAGAAAAGATGGCGCCCTGGCTTGCGGCCTTCGACGACAACCTGGAGGTGCTGCACGGCAACGACGAGTCACCGTTCAGCAGCATTGAATACGTCAAGGACAAGGCGAATATCCAGTTCAAATCGCTGAACTTTATGCGGGGCCGTTCCTTTAACAACGCCTATATTGTCATCGACGAGGCTCAGGGCCTGACCCAGTTTCAGTTGAAGTCGATCATTACGCGGGTGGGGGGAAACTCAAAAATCGTGGTGCTGGGCAACCTGGCCCAGATCGACAACAAGTACATCTCGCCGCTCACT
>JBFHCW010000341.1:0-2523 GCA_041585035.1 Litorivivens sp. | reverse complement strand
GCCAGCTCCCAATCGCCCTCTTGTGCCGCCTCGAGAATCGCCTCGCTGATCGCGAGAATCTTCTCGAGCTTGTCATGGCATTCGGCAAGCGCCTTGCTTTGAATTGATACGACCTTTTCGCTATCCATGCAGGCCCTACTCAACGGCGGCAACGGAAGGAGTGGATTCCTGATCGCCAATGGCAGTCCAGGCTTCATGCAGCTCACGCAGCAAGTCGCTGACTTCGTCCAGAATGCCAACATCAGACTTGAGATTGGCGAACATCAAACGCCGCTCCATGTAGCTGTAGAGCTCGTCAAGGTTATCGGTAATATCGTTTTTGACCGAGTGGTCCAGGCTCAGGCGCAGCCCGTCAATAATGGAAATTGCTCGCCCAATCGCCTGTGCTTTGGCGGCAATATCGTCGCGTTGAATGTGCCCCTTGGCCACGGCGATCTTTTCCAGTGCGCCGTCCAGTAGCAGACTGATCAAGCGATGGGGACTGGCGGACTCGATACGGGTTCGCGTGCTGACGGCATTGTAGGCGTTCAGGGCCTGGCCATTGGAATAACTCATGAATGCTTCCTCGCTTGCTTCAGCCTGTACTACTCAGGCTATCGGCTTTCGGGCAAAGATCTTTAACCGTTTTACGGCAACTACCTATCTATTTCTCAAAGGTAAAACCCGGCAGATTGGCAAGCTGCGACGTGAGAAAACTACTGGTCTGATTCAGTTCACCTATCAAGGTATCCAGCGCATTAAACTGCTGCAGGTAACGCGCCTCAATCGTCGCCAGACGACGTGCCAGACTTTCCCGTTGTTCGGTAATGTCATCGATCTGTGACTTCAGTCCATTCGATAAAGTATCGAGTGTGCCTTCAAACTTTGTGTACTGCTCGGTCAGCGCGTCGAGTCGCGAGGCCATACCATTGTCACCGGCGAACAATGAAACAAAATCATCAAAACGGTCATCTACGAGCTCATCGAGCATATCGCTATCGATCTCTAATGTCCCGTTTTCAAAGTTAGTGGTTATACCTATTTCCGCCAGCGTATCGAGGTCGGAACCCGCGCCAGACACGGTGTTGCTGATGGCTTGTCGCAACTGGCTGGACAATCGGTTGGTGGTGGCATCGCCCTGCAGTTGGCCGGCAACGCCGCTCTCCGGGTCGTAGGCTTTAAGCGTATTCAGGTTGGTGCGCAGCGCATTGTAGGCTTCGACAAACTGGTCTACGGCTTTTTTCACCGCGGCCTTGTCGAGGCTGACATCGAGGGATTCCTGCTGCCCCGGCTCGCTGTCTTTCAGGGTAATGGTGATTCCGTCGACCACATCGTTAAACGTATTGGTAGCGCTTTTGGCGGTAAAGCCATCAATAATCAGGGTTGCGTCCAACGCGGCCTGCTGCTGGGTCAGCGGGTTGTTTTCCGGGAGTTCGTTGGGGTCATAGGTCAGCTGGCTTATATCACCGGTATCGGTGCCGGTGGTTGCCGCGCTGATGGATATCACGTTGTCCGCGCCGGTATCGTCAGCGGTAAAGACCAGACGACTGCCGTTTTCATCGCGTATAATCGCAGCGTTCACGCCGACATTATCGCTGGCGTCGTTCACCGCATCGCGGATCGCGGAAAGCGAATCACCGCCCGTTTCTATATCGACGGCGAAGCTTTCACCATTGACCGTAAACGTCAGGGTGCCGGTTCCAACCTGGGTATCATCACTGGCAAAGGCGGCAGAGGCCAGTTTGTGACGGCTGGCCAGGTTTTCGCTCTGGATGGTGTAGCTGCCGACCGAGGCCGAGGCATTTGCGCTGACGGTAAAGAGGTCTTTGTTGCTGGTGCTCGTTTTGCGCCCTTCATAAAGGCCGCTTTCTTTGAGCGCGTCGAGCGCCGCCTGGAATTTGCTTAACGACGATTTCAAAGTGCCGTAAGCGGAGAGTTTGGATTGGGCTTTAAATTCTTTTGAATTGAGACGGCCTTCCACCGGCGCCCTTTCTGCCTGCACCAACTGCGATACCAGGCCAGAAACGTCGATACCGGATCCAATGCCGCCGGAAATAATTTGTGCCATAGCTCAGCCCTGCTCCACGCGCAGTAATTTGCCGTTCGTTATCGCAGTACGCGATGCAAGTCTTGAGCCAATCACGCAAACTCTTCCAACAGACTGGCGGTACCCTGGGTAAAGGCATCGGCAAAGCGCAGTACCACTTCCGGGGGTAACTGCCTGATCACCTCGCCACTCTCCTTGTGTATAACGCGGACAATGGTGCGACCGCTGTCATCATCCACCGAAAACTCCAGCTCCCGGGCGCGCTCCTTTAACACATCGTTAAGGCGGGCAACGGTTTCTTCGCTCAGGGCCGGTTCGGGTGGCGGCGCAGGCTTTGCCGGTTCGGCGCTGACCTGGGCCTGCTCGGCACTGGACGCTTTTACCAGGCCCGCAGGCTGCAGCGGAAAAGGTTTGCCGGTAGTGGTGTTGGGCGGGTTGGGTTTTGCCGTTTCAGCAAGTCCTGCGCCCAGACTTTTGTTTACATTAATATCCATCAT
>JBFHCW010000340.1:0-2527 GCA_041585035.1 Litorivivens sp. | reverse complement strand
TAGTGCCGGTTTCGCCTGCTGGCGAGTTACTTCTTTTTTTGCTTGTCCAAAAAAAGAAGTAACCAAGAAAAAAAGGACACCCCTGTTCCGACGCCCTTCGGGTTCCCTGCGATGCTCGATCAACAATCTACGCAACTCGACCTTCGCGGCTATCGCCGCTACGGGATTGATTCGCCAACTCGTTGGCTCACCCCTTTGGGGCAGCGTCGCAGGCTCCGCTGTCCAAAACCTGCGGTTTTGTCGGACAATGCTCGCTCTTACCCGTTGTTGCTCTGCGCTTCTCGGCGCCTCCAAGGGGGCTCAAACTGCGGCACTTCGTAGCCTATTTTCGGAAATTATTTTGAGAGTTCAGCGATATGCCGATCTTTCAGCTTCGCGTAATTATTCGCGCTATACGTAAAATAATCCCGCTCTTTATCTGTTAAATCCCGCACCGGCTTGGCCGGGCTGCCTACATAAAGCTTTCCCGATTCCAGCGTTTTGCCGGGCGGCACCAGACTGTTGGCGCCGAGAACTACGTCGTCTTCAATTACCGCGCCGTCCATCACGATGCAGCCCATACCAATCAGCACCCGGCTGCCAATTTCACAGCCGTGTAGGGTGACGCTGTGGGCCACGGTCACATCGTCGCCGATGGTAAGAGGGTAGCCATCCGGATTAAACGGCCCGGCATGGGTGATATGCAAAATCGAGTTGTCCTGAATGCTGGTACGCGCGCCGATGCGGATGCGGTGCATGTCACCGCGAATGGTGGTGTTGGGCCAGACCGAGCTGTCTTCACCCAACGTTACGTCACCTATCACCACCGCGCTGGGGTCGATAAACACGCCCTTGGCAAGCGTCGGCGTGTGGCCTTCGAAGCGTCGAATGTAGTCATTTGCCTGATAGCTCATGGGGTTTCCTGAAAAGCATGGGAATGCTGCCATGATAAAGGAATTCGTCTGGTCTCGCGTTACAATGGGGGTTTACCCCAAACATCGAGGATTCTATGTCGCTGTGTGAACTCCCGGATTTTTCAGCCTTGGAGCTGGACAAGGTGCCGGCCCGGCTCGATACCCTGCTCAATGAAGCGCGGGTTGAAATTGCGGCACTGGAAACGGGCGATCCGGTGCACTTGCTGGCGGGGCTGGAGGCCATTGACGACCGGATTGAAAAGTTCTGGTCGGTGATCAGCCACCTCAATGGCGTGATGAACAGCCCGGAGCTGCGGGAGGTTTACGCTGAGTGTCAGCCCAAACTGACCGCCTACAGTAACGAGGTGGGACAGAACCGGGCGCTCTATGAGAAAGCGCAGGCACTGGCGGACAGCGATGTTGCCCTGACGCCGGAACAGCGCAAGGCTTTGGCCAACCTGCTGCGCGATTTTCGTCTGGCGGGGGTGGCGCTCGAGGGTGAGGCGAAAGAACGCTTCAAGGCCATCAAGCTGCGCCTGAGCGAGCTCTCAACCGAATTTCAAAACCAGCTGCTGGATGCAACTCAGGGCTGGTTCAAGCATGTCACCGACAACAGCAAGCTGGCCGGTGTGCCCGACTCTGCCCTTGAGGGCTATGCGGATGCGGCCCGGGCACAAGATCTGGATGGCTACTGCATCTCACTGGATGTGCCCGCCTATCTGCCGATAATGCAGTACGCCGAAAACCGCGAGCTGCGCCGGGAAATGTACGAGGCCTACACCACCCGAGCCTCGGATCAGGGCCCCAAAGCCGGGGAATGGGACAATGGCCCGGTGATGGTGGAGATCCTGCAACTGCGCGCCGAGCTGGCCGACATTCTGGGCTATGCCAATTACGCGGAGGTTTCGCTGGCGCCGAAAATGGCGGAGAGCCCGGCTCAGGTTGTCGCGTTTCTGCGCGAGCTGGCGGAGAAAAGTCTGCCCCGTGCCCGCGACGAATTCGACGAGCTGAAAAACTTCGCGGCAAGCAAGGGCTGCGACGATCTGCAGGCCTGGGATGTGCCCTTCTACAGCGAGCAATTGCGCACCGAGCGCTATGCCATTTCCCAGGAAGAGCTGAAGCCCTACTTCCCGGTGGATACGGTGCAGGACGGTCTGTTCAAAGTGGCCGGTCAATTGTTTGGTATCAGCTTTGAGCGCGACTCGACAGCAGCGTTATGGCATGAAGATGCCCGCTGCTATCGACTGCAGCGCGACGGCGAGCACATTGCGACGGTGTACACGGATTTGTTTGCCCGGGCCAACAAGCGCGGTGGTGCCTGGATGGCCGATTTTTGCGGGCGCCGCGAAGTCGACGGCGAGGTGCGCTTGCCGGTGGCTTTTGTCACCTGCAATTTTCCGCCGCCCACCAGCAGCCGCCCTTCTCTGCTGACTCACAACGATGTGACCACCCTCTTCCACGAGTTCGGCCATGCCCTGCACCACATGCTGACCGAGGTTAACGTGCTGGCCGTGTCGGGCATCAATGGCGTAGCCTGGGATGCGGTGGAGCTACCCAGTCAGCTCTTGGAAAACTGGTGCTGGCAACCCGAGGTGGTGCCAATGATTTCGAGTCACTACGAATCCGGTGAGGCC
>JBFHCW010000339.1:0-2528 GCA_041585035.1 Litorivivens sp. | reverse complement strand
GCCATGACCAAATACCTCGCGCAGGTGGGGGTTGAGCATCACGCCATTGGGGTCAAGCTCCATGCGTAACTCATTAAAGTCGCGCCAGCGGGGATAGCGGCTGGCCAGCGTTTTATGGCTGAGCGAATGCAGTTTGCCCCAATGCGGGCGACCGTCCAGCGGCTGGTAGATGGGTTCAATGGTTTTGAAGTAGGCCTCGAAGGGTTCTTCGTAGTAGCGGTGCACTGCCAGCGAGGCGCTGGGCCTTTTGTAAAAAGGGCTCAGCCAGGCGTCGTCTTCCTGTACCACGCGGACTTCTATGGGGAAGAATACATCCGGGTTCTGTTGCTCTACGGTATCGCGCACCTTGCGCAGGGCATCGACAATGGACTCGCGCGGCAGATGGTATTCCATTTCGTTGAAGCGCACGGCGCGATCGGAGGGGTAGATATTCCACCACCAGTCAACATGCTCTTCCGGTGGAATGGTGTTGCTGACGCCGGTAATCAGTTTTTTTCGCAGCCACGGCCACCAGGAGGCGTAGTCGCGGAGCATTTTCAGCTCGCGCACGGCGTCGTTGTCGCCGTCTTCGCCGCGCGGCGAGATCGCTTCGTCACTGAGATCGGTGGTGATGATCAGGGCGTTCTCGCTGTGCGGAATGTAGTACATCTCGAAATTGCGGTGCTTTTCCGCCAGGGTATGGAACTCTTCAAAGGTCTGTTCCAGCGGCTGCATCCAGGTGCGGCGTTTGAGCTTGTAAGGCGCGGTGTTGCGCAGGGTGTACTGGGTAATCACGCCGAGACTGCCCAGCGAAACGCGGGCGGCATCGAAGATATCCGGGTTATTCGTGCGACTGCAGTCGAGTACTTCGCCGCGCGGGGTGACCAGACGCAAGGCGTCCACATAGTCGTGCATGGCGCCGAAGTTTGCGCCGGTGCCGTGGGTGCCGGTAGACAGGGCGCCGGCGACGGTCTGCTCGTCGATATCCGGCATATTGGGCAGCGCCTGTCCCATTTTGTGCAGAGGCTCACCGAGCCGGTTCAGTTGTACGCCGGCACCGACCACTGCCCGGTGTCCGTCCAGTGGTTCCACCTGATTGAAATGGCGGGTCGATAGGATCGTACCTTCTGTGGGCACCAGTGGGCTGAAGGAATGGCCTGCACCCACCGGGCGCACGGTGCCGGTGGCGCTTTTCAGCAGGTTTGCCAGCTCGTCTTCGGTTTTGGGGCTGACCCGGCCTGCGGGGGTGGAGCGTTGTGAGCCGGACCAGTTTTGCCAGGGGATTTTGCGGGCCGCCACACTTGCCGAAGGGACGGCAGTGAGCGCGGCTCCCAAGGGCAGCAGGGCCAGTGAGCGGTTAAAATCGCGACGTTTCATTATTATTGCTCGCCTGCCATAAAGCGGATCAGGGCTTCAAACTCCTCTTCACCGCAATCCATGCACATGCCCAGTGGCGGCATGCCCTTGTAGCCATTGATGGTGTTGTCGAGCAGGGTATCCATGCCCTTGGCCATGCGCGAATCCCATTCGCTGGTGCCTGTGCGGGGTGCACCGCCGGCGCCCGTGCCGTGACAGGAAAAGCAGCTCTGGGTATAGCGAGCTTTCAGATCGGGATCTTCGGGCATGCTTTTCTTGCTGGCGCTCATGCTGGTTGAGGGGGTGGCGCCCTGAGTCTGCTCGGGGGCCTCGCCAGAACAGGCGGCAAGCATCAATGCAAACGATGAAATCAGGACAGTCGGCAGCAATTTGGTCATGGGCTTCTTCCAGCTTGGTGGTATGGTGAATGTTGTAGTCGACTACACTGGCTGTGAAAACTCAAGTCTCTGTAGAGCTCTGGGCAGCATGAATTGGTGCTGTGCAGTCCGGGGCGCAGTCGGTATATTTCGTTAGAAACCAGATTATCAGCTGTTCGGGAAGGGAAAATGAACTATCGCAATTCATTGGTATGGTCGCTGTTGCTGGCATCCGTCGCGACGTCGGCTCAGGCGCAGCGCGTGCTGGAAGAGATCGTAGTGACCGCCCAGAAAACCAAGCAGAGTATTCAGGATGTGCCGATTTCGGTGACGGCCGTGGACGGTGAGTTTATGAAAGACGCGGGCATTTCCGACCTGAAAGAATTGTCGGTCTACGTACCCAATGTGCGTATTGACGCCAACGACCCGGGCTCGCCGCAGATCTTTGTGCGAGGCTTCGGCACCAATACCTTCAACCCCAGTTTCGAAAGTTCGGTGGGTTTTGTGCAGGACGAAATGTTCTTTGGTCGCGCCGCCTATTTCACCGAGGCCATGTTTGATATCGATCGGGTGGAAGTGCTGCGCGGCCCGCAGGGCACCCTGTTTGGCAAAAACACCGTGTCCGGGGTGTTCAGCGTGTCTACTCGCCCCGTGGATGAAGACTTTTCCGGCGACGTGGAATTGCGTGCCGGCGAACACGGCGAGCAGCGCATCGAGGCCGGTATCTGCGGCATGTTTAACAGCTGGTTTGGCATGCGCCTGTCGGGAGTAAGTTCGGAAAAGGACGGCCAGCTGGAAAATCAGTTTCTCGATCGT
>JBFHCW010000338.1:0-2540 GCA_041585035.1 Litorivivens sp. | reverse complement strand
TACGCCCGGCCGATGCTGGCGCGCAAGCGGGGCGGCATCGTGCTGATGTCATCCGGTTCAGGCCTGCAGGGCGCACCGTTTTATGCCCACTATGCGGCGACCAAGGCTTACAGTATCGTGCTGGCCGAATCGCTCTGGTACGAATTCAAACCCTACAATGTGCATGTTTTGGCCTGTATCGCTGGCATGACCCTGTCGCCGGCTATTATCGAAGCGGTAGAGCGGGGTGAAGGTAAACACAGTGTTTATCAGACGCCGGCCGAGGTGGCTGACGAAGGCCTGACGGCGCTGGGTAAAGACCCGAGTCATCTCTGTGGCATGCCTAATCGGGACGGTCAAGGACACCTGAATAGCCTGCCGCGAGAACAGGCTGTAGCGGCGGTAGCCCAGCACGCCATTCGCAACTTCCTGAATGACGAGACACCTGAGCAATACCTGGAAGAAGTTGCCAAAGCGGGTGAGGCCAGCTAGCGACCGGTGAGACGGCGGTTTGATTAGCCAGCTAACGCTACTGGTAGGCCAGTCGCTCGCTGCAGTGTTTACCTCGGGGAGCGCGCTTGTACCAATCCGGGCCGCGACCATTGGCGTACTCTTCAAAGCGGGTTGTGCCGTCTTCCTCATCCACCACAAAACCCCAGGGTTGGACGCGGGGAATAGTGTGCCAAAACACCGTCCAGGTTTCCGGTTTGGCCTTAACAATGCGATGCAGACAGTCGCTGTCGATCCGATTGACGCTGCCGGCTTTCAGTTTGCGCGATGTAATGGTCAAGCCGGAATAATCATCGGGGCTTTTGCGGCGGGAAGTGAATTCCAGATAACCCCCGGTCAGTAACCAGGAAGAGGATTTTCGCCAGGGATGGTTGTGCAGCGCCTCGTCGACATCGCCGCCGAGGAAGCGGTGAAGGTAGAAGCGGCGACCAAACACTGAGCACAGATAGTAGCGCTCAAGATAGGGGTGCTTTTTGTCCCCACGGATAATTTTGCACGGCAGGTGATCGCTCACAAAATACAGAAGTCTCGTGAATTTCAGCATGCCTTCCTGTCAGTTGTGGTTGCTAATCAGTTGTCGAACCCAGCGATTTGCATAGGGGTAATGGGCGCTGTCCAGGACAAATTCCTGACCTCTGGCGGCGGCCTGAAGTGCGCACCAGCGAGGTTTTTGCTGCCAGCGCTCAGGACGCTGATGATAGCTTAAAGGGGGCCGCCCTTGCGAGGGGTAAAACCACCGCGGCAGGCGCCACTGCGACACACTGCGGGCATCGGGCGCTGTCAGCTGAAGCTCTGGCTTGAAGCGGGGGAATATACCGGCGCCGGGCAGCGGCTGAGCGAGCCCGGGCAGTTTCAGTTGGCGGCTCGCGAGGTAGAGCGTATTACCTGCTAAAGCTTCGCGCCCGGCATGGGGGTGGGATTGTGCCCAGCCCGGCAGTTTGGTCATTTCTGCAGACCAGATTTCGGCTATCTGCAGCCAACCCCACAGCACGTGTTTAGGCGGTGTTTTCGACCACTGCCAGCGTCCGTCTTTGTACTCTGCCCGGCGAAACAAACCGAAAAACAGGAACAGGTCGCCCGGTCCCACCCCCTGATTGCGTAGGTGACTTTGCGCAGCACCGAGCTGACCGAAAAGGGGGCGCCAACCCGCCTGCCGCTTTGTTGATTCAGGCCAAACGTCCGGGTCGAGATGGGCGCCGTCGCGCCCGCTGATTTTGCTGTCGGTGAGATCGCTGACGATGTTGGCGGGCAGATTAATGTCGTCGTAGGCAATAGGCGATTGCAGGTCGGGGATGGGCAGCGACCGCAATCGGCCGTCCGGCAGTATCGGGCTGGGGCAGCCCCCCGCGGAGGAGTCAAATCCCTTGCGGCTGAGGATGATTTTCACGGGAACAGTTTGGCCAGTAGAGTGGGGACGGCACTCTCTACACGCAGAATGCGCTCGCCCAGAGTGATGCCACTCATGCCCGCCTCGCACAGCTTGTCGATTTCATAGGGAATAAAGCCGCCTTCAGGGCCAATGGCCAGCACGGTGGGTGTATCGCTGGCCAGCGCATGTCCCGCTGCATAGGGGTGGGCCACCAGTGCCCGCTTGCCCGCCAGCAAGTCCGGCAGCCGGTCTTCTACAAAGGG
The DNA here is from genome assembly GCA_041585035.1 of Litorivivens sp. GTDB lineage: Bacteria > Pseudomonadota > Gammaproteobacteria > Pseudomonadales > Spongiibacteraceae > Litorivivens. Next base: position 419 of record JBFHCW010000338.1, on the reverse strand, counting down.
TTTGAAGCGTTTTTCAATCTGTAGCGTCGGCAGCACCGTGTCGCCGGCCTGCTCCAGCCCCTCGTAAAAATACTCGAGAATGCGCGCTTCACTGAGCAGCGGGCTTTGCCAGTAGGATTTTTCCACCCGGAAGCTGTTCAGCAGGATCAGGCGTTCGATTCCCAGCTCAGCAGCTGTGCGGCAAATACGACGAGCGGCCTTGGGGCGGGGCAGGGCCAGTATCAGGGTAAGGGGCAATTTGGCCGGTGGCGCTTGCGGGCAAACAATCTGGCTGAGCCGGGTTTCGTTCTCGTCGGTCGCCTCGACAATGGCGCTGCCGCAGCGGCCGCCCAGCAGTCCCACTTTAAGGGTATCACCCGGCAGGCTTCCCAACACCTTGCGAAGATGGTGGTGGCGGTGGTCCCGCAGCAGAGCGGTGC
>JBFHCW010000337.1:0-2541 GCA_041585035.1 Litorivivens sp. | reverse complement strand
TGTTGCTGCGCCCCGGCCACAAAGGAACGGCGGGCATCTTTGATCTGGTAAGCCAGATAGATTAGCGACAGGATGACGGCAGTTGCGCCGAGAATATCGGCAAAGGCACTGATCTGGCTCCAGCTCATGGTATTACCTTTTATCGTTTGTTATTGGCTACGGCATTTTCCAATACCGCCATGCTGCGTGGTTCTACGGTCATCTTCCCCCACCACCCGAAAACTGGCAAGAACGCGCCGCTGAACCAAATTCTCTGCTATTCGGGGCCGACGCTGATAAGATAGCGCCCCCGGGACGCCGCAATGCCACTCCGGCCTCTTAACACACCATTTGCCGGAGTCACTTTACTCCCGGCTCACGCTCAGCAAGGAATTCCCCGTGTCACATTGCCTGCCAGCCCTCGCCCTTTGCCCAGTGGAGCTCATCTAACATGTCTAACACCGCTTTTGCATCACTGCCACTGCGCTCCGAGCTGGTCGAAAACCTGTCCTCGCTGGACTACACCACCATGACCCCGATTCAGGCCCAGAGCCTGCCGCTGGTGCTGGCGGGTAAGGATGTGATCGCCCAGGCCAAGACCGGCTCGGGGAAAACGGCCGCTTTCGGGCTGGGACTCCTCAATCGATTGGAGGTGAAGCGCTTCCGGGTTCAGTCACTGGTGCTGTGCCCCACCCGCGAACTGGCCGATCAGGTTGCGGTGGAAATCCGCCGCCTGGCGCGCGGCATCCACAACATCAAGGTGCTGACCCTGTGCGGCGGCACCCCCTTCGGGCCGCAGTTGGGTTCGCTGGAGCACGGCGCCCATATCATTGTCGGTACACCGGGGCGAGTGGAAGAACATTTGCGCAAGGGCTCCCTGAAAACAGCCGATATCAGCTGCTTTGTGCTGGACGAAGCCGACCGCATGCTGGATATGGGGTTTGAAGAAACCCTCGACAAGATCATTGCCCAGCTACCCAAAGCGCGACAAAACCTGCTGTTCAGTGCCACCTACCCGGATTCCATACAAGCGATGGCAAAGCGTGTGCTGACTGACCCCGCCATGATCACGGTGGATGCCAGCCACGACGATCACAGCATCCCGGAGAACTTTTACAAGGTCGATAGCAACGACGACAGGCGCGCGGCACTTCGCCTGCTGTTGCTGGAATTCCAGCCGGAATCCGCCGTGGTGTTCTGCAATACCCGCCAGGAAGTCAGGGCGGTCGCCGAACAGCTCGAAAAATGGGGTTTCAGCGTACTGGCGCTGCACGGCGATCTGGAACAGCGCGACCGGGATGAAATGCTGGTTCGATTTTCCAACAAGAGCGCCACGGTGCTGGTGGCAACGGATGTGGCGGCGCGCGGGCTGGATATCGACAATGTGGCGGCCGTTATCAATTATCAGGTCGCCCACGACCCCGAGGTTCACACCCACCGGGTGGGCCGCACCGGGCGCGCCGGCAACAGCGGTCTGGCACTTACGCTGTTCAGTCAGCGCGAGGCGCACAAGGTTGCAGGTCTGAACATCAGCGTCGACCCGCTCGCCGACGCTCAGCGACTGCCTGGGCAACACACCCTGCAAAAGGAGCCGCCTATTCCCCCAATGGTAACCCTGCAGATTGACGGCGGTAAAAAACAGAAATTGCGCCCCGGTGATATTCTCGGCGCTCTGACCGGCGATGGTGGCATTGACGGCAAGACTGTTGGAAAAATTCAGATTTTCGATAACCGAAGTTATTTAGCAGTTGCACGCAATCAGGTGAATCAGGCCTTTAACAAACTGTCGAAGGGGAAACTGAAGGGCCGCAACTTCCGGCTGCGCAAAATCGGCTGAAGCCTACTCGCGCTCGATCTGCGCCGCCTCCCAGCCAATCAGCGCCGCTTTTCGCGCAGCACCCCAGCGGTAGCCGCCGAACTCACCACTGGCGCGAATAACCCGATGACAGGGAATCAGCACCGCCACCGGATTGCTGCCGATGGCCGTGCCCACTGACCGGGAGGCCGATGGCTGATCGATACTTTTGGCCAGCGCCCCATAGCTGGTGAGCCGCCCCTCTGGAATACGTAGCAGGCCTTCCCACACTTTCAGTTGAAAGGGCGTGCCTTTCAGGTGCAAACGTAGAGGCGATGAAGGCTTCCAGTCCCGCTCGAAAAACGCCAGGGCCTGTTGCAATGTGGGCGTTACACCTTGCCGATAGCGCGCATTGGGAAAGCGGGCCTTGAGCGCGCTCAGTGCCGCGGCCCCATCCTCCTCAAAGGCAAGATGGCAAAGCCCCTTGGTCGTTGCCGCCGCAAGCACGCGGCCAAAGGGACTGTCAGCAAAGCAATAGTCGATGACAAGCTGTTCGCCGCCCTGACGAAACTCCCCTGGCGTCATCCCCTCGATGGACACAAACAGATCGTGCAGGCGACTACTGCCGGACAGGCCACTGGCGTGCGCCGCATCCATCAGCGAGAGCGACTCATCGACCAGCAGGTGTCTGGCATAATCCAGACTCAGGTACTGAAGAAATTTTTTCGGGCTCACCCCCGCCCACTCACTGAACAGGCGCTGAAAAT
>JBFHCW010000336.1:0-2552 GCA_041585035.1 Litorivivens sp. | reverse complement strand
CGGCAGTTGGGCGCGCCTGCGTAAGCAGCCGATAGATATCGGTCCTTTTCGCGGTGATCTGGCGGCCCAGTCACTGTGGCATTCACTGCCGAGCACCAGCACATCCGATGTTGAGGTTGCCATCGGCAGTGATGACAGTCGCGGTCATCAACTGCATCACGGCACGGTTACCCAAAACAACGAATCCGAACTGCAAGTGCGTCTGACCGGGCCAGATGGCGCGCTCGCAGATTTGCGCTGCCGGCAGCGTTTCTATAGTGAAAATCAGAAGACGGGTATCAGCCGGGGGGACGGCACCGATACTTTCTCCATGTCAGAAAATGTCGCCTATAACGCCTCGCTGAATTGCAAGGCAAAAGGTGTCAGTGCGCTTTGGCCGCAGTGGCAATTGGACTTGCATAGCGATGAGCCTGTGCCTCTGCGCGGTACTTTACGCATACGGGACACCGATTTCGAGGTTGTAGGTAGCCAGGCATCGAATATTGGAACATCCCCAACCACCGTCAGCTATGAAATCCGGCGGCGCGGTGCAACATTGGCGTTAATCGACCGCAGTGGCGACGGTTTGGTGAGTCTGGCCCGTCCGGTGGGCGAGCAGCAGCATGTCGCGTTTTTGGGTGCGGCAATGGTGTTGCTGTTGGCTCGTGATCCGCTGGAGCCCTGAGGGTTCGGTCGGGCGGGCTTGACTTAATCTTCGATAGTCAACATGTTAACTGAGGCCTCTCGTGTCTTCGGTTGCGCGTTCACGGCATCGCTGTCTGTAAGCTTTATCGCCTGATAACGCGCTCAATGCCCACGGCCGCTTGCTTACCTTCGCGTTAAGCTATCCATCTATTTACAGGGAAACCTTGCGGTATCTGACAATGAAATTATGGCTTAAACGAACTCTGTTGGGCATGCTGGCGGCGCTTTTGGTGGTCGCCGGGCTGGCGTATTACCAGTTGAAAGCCAATGGCATCATTCCGCGTAAAGTTTACGAGACAGTGGCACCTCACGTGCCTGCATTCTCCCGCCCTGCGGTACTGGTCTTCAGCAAAACCAATGGCTTTATTCACCGGGACGCCATTCCTGTTGCCAAGCAGGTACTTACGCAGCTTATTCAGGGCGAAGGTTGGGATGTTTATCTAACGGACAACGGTGCGGTGCATTCACCTGAGTTACTGGCAAAGTTTGACGCGGTTGTATGGAACAATGTGTCCGGCGATGTTCTGACGCTGGAGCAGCGCGCTGCCCTGAAGGGCTGGATTGAGGCCGGGGGTGGCTGGCTGGGTATTCATGGTTCCGGCGGCGACTTCAGTTATGACTGGGACTGGTATGTGCAAACCCTGATTGGTGCGCAGTTTGTCGGTCATACCATGCAGCCCCAGTTTCAAGACGCGGACGTGCTGGTCGCTGATGCTTCACTCGAGATAACTGCGCATATACCCAGAACCTGGAACGTCAAGCAGGAGGAGTGGTACGCCTTTGACCGCAATGTGCGCAGCAAAGGCTATGAAGTTCTGCTGACGTTGGATGAGGGGAGTTACCAGGTCGCCGGGGAATCCTGGCTGGGTAACGATTCCATGCCGGGAGAGCACCCCATTGCCTGGCGACATGGTGTCGGGCAGGGGCGGGCGCTGTACAGCGCCATTGGCCATCAGCCTCAAATCTATAAGCTGCCGGAGTATCAGGCATTTCTTATCAAGGCCTTACACTGGGTGAGTGTCGAATAGGCATCGAGTGAAGCGGGTTTCGGGTTCCTGATTTAATTTGGTTACTTGTTGCGGGTTATTTGGTTGCTCGCCCGTCTAACTGTGTAATATGGTTACATTGTATTCAGGTTGCCAGGAGCCCACGCTACCGTGCCACACGCCGACATTGAACGAGTAACGCGACGGGTAACTGAGCGGAGTGCCGATTCGCGTCAGGCCTATCTGGATAAAATCCATCGGGCGCACCGCCCGGGCGTCTCGCGTGGTCACCTCTCCTGCGGCAATCTCGCCCACGGATTCGCCGCCTCTGACGCCCGTGACAAGTCAACGCTGGCCGTTGACCGAGCGGCAAATTTTGCCATCGTGTCTGCCTACAACGACATGCTGTCTGCCCACCAGCCCTTTAAAACCTATCCCGATCAGATCAAGCAGGCTGCCCGTGAACTGGGGGCGGTTGCCCAGTTTGCCGGTGGTGTGCCGGCGATGTGTGACGGCGTTACGCAGGGTCGAGAGGGGATGGAATTGTCCCTGTTCAGCCGCGATACCATTGCCATGGCGACCGCTGTGGCCCTGTCTCACGATATGTTTGACGGCGTGCTGGCGCTGGGGGTGTGCGACAAGATTGTGCCGGGGCTGGCGATTGGCGCGCTGGCCTTCGGGCATCTGCCCGCCGTGTTTGTACCAGCGGGGCCCATGGAGTCGGGGTTGCCCAATGCCGAAAAAGGCAGGATTCGGCAGCTGTATGCGGAAGGCAAGGTCGGTCGTGAGGAATTGTTGAAAGCTGAAAGCGAGTCCTACCACAGTGCTGGCACCTGCACCTTTTACGGTACGGCCAACAGCAATCAGATGCTGATGGAGATT
>JBFHCW010000335.1:0-2586 GCA_041585035.1 Litorivivens sp. | reverse complement strand
TGACCGGGAATGGGGCCGACCGATAGTGATGGACGACATCACCAAACAGCGAGTCGACGACATGTGGCAGTCGCTAGGCCTCTCATCCGGAGACTGACACCAGCTTTGCGCGCACGGAACTATCCCAGCATGAACACTAACAGCTCGCATGAGTGCAGCATCAGACCGCCCCCTTTATCGCTCTACATCCACGTACCCTGGTGCGTGCGCAAATGCCCCTACTGTGATTTCAATTCGCACGAGGGCAGCAAAGCGCTGCCCGAAGCCGAATACGTCGCCGCGCTTCTGGAAGATCTGAGCCACGACCTGCATCTCGCTCAGGACCGCACCATAGAGTCTGTCTTTATCGGCGGCGGCACACCCAGCCTGCTCTCTGGCGACGCCTATCAAAAACTGTTCGACGCACTGCGCAAGCAGCTGCACTTCAGCCCTAACTGCGAGATCACCCTGGAAGCCAACCCGGGCACGGTCGAGCAGGAACGCTTTAAAGGCTATCGCGCGGCAGGCATTAACCGGTTGTCGATCGGCGTACAGAGCTTTCAGAATACACAACTGGAAAAACTCGGGCGCATTCACAACAGCGCCAATGCCGTGGCCGCCTTGCACACCGCCCGCGATGCCGGCTTCGAGCGTATCAATATTGATTTGATGCACGGCCTGCCAGGCCAGACGGCGAGCGATGCGGTCAGCGATATAGAGGCGGCTTTCAAGCTCGGCGTCAGCCACCTGTCCTGGTACCAGCTCACCATCGAGCCCAACACCCACTTTCACAAAGCGCCGCCGAAGCTGCCGGCGGAAGAGACGCTCGCAGACATACAGGCTCAGGGACTGGCCGCCATCGCGGCAGCAGGGCTCACGCCCTATGAGGTGTCAGCCTACGCAGCGACAGGCGAACAAAGCCGGCACAATCTGAATTACTGGCGCTTCGGTGACTACCTGGCCCTCGGCGCCGGCGCCCACGGCAAAATTACCCTGGGAGGCGATATCCTGCGCTACCAGAAAACCCGTCTGCCCGATCATTATCTGCAACGCCCGGGGTCGCGCACCGCGCAGCAGCACCAGGTACTGCGCGAGGATCGTGCCTTTGAGTTTGCGATGAACACCCTGCGTTTACACGAAGGGTTCAGCCCCGCCCAATTCGAATCCCGAACCGGCCTCCCCTTCAGCGATATCCTGCCGATCGTGCACGGCCTTTACGAGGACGGGCTCATCGTCGAGCGCGGCGAGCACTTTACCTGCTCCGACACCGGGCGCCGCTATCTGGACGATGTCGTCGCCCGCTTCCTACCCTGATTGGGGCGCTGTGATAAACTGTGCGCCCTTAAATTCCACGTAACACAGGTATAGCAAACCCATGGCTGATTTCCGGTCAAAGACCTCAACTGCTGGACGCAATATGGCTGGCGCACGTGCTCTCTGGCGCGCCACAGGCATGAAAGATGAAGACTTTAAAAAGCCGATTATCGCGGTCGCAAACTCCTTTACCCAGTTTGTGCCCGGCCATGTTCACCTCAAAGATATGGGTCAGCTGGTCGCCCGCGAAATAGAGCGAGCGGGTGGCGTCGCCAAGGAATTCAACACCATCGCCGTGGATGACGGGATTGCCATGGGCCATGACGGCATGCTTTACAGCCTGCCCTCCCGCGATCTGATAGCCGACTCTGTGGAATACATGGTGAACGCTCACTGCGCCGACGCACTGGTGTGTATTTCTAATTGCGACAAGATCACACCCGGAATGCTTAACGCGGCCATGCGTCTCAATATCCCGGTGATTTTTGTCTCGGGCGGCCCGATGGAAGCCGGTAAAACAAAACTCGCCGACCACGGCCTCGACCTGGTAGATGCCATGGTCATCGCCGCCGACAGCAGCGTCAGTGATGAAGTGGTAGAAGAATACGAGCGTTCCGCCTGCCCGACCTGCGGCTCCTGCTCCGGCATGTTTACCGCCAACTCCATGAACTGTCTGACTGAAGCACTGGGTTTGTCACTGCCCGGCAATGGCTCGTTGCTGGCCACCCATGCCGATCGCCGGGAGCTGTTCCTGGAAGCCGGCCGCCGCATTGTTGATCTCGCCATGCGCTTCTATCGTGACGACGATGCGTCGGTACTGCCTCGAAATATTGCCAGCTACAAGGCGTTCGAGAATGCGATGAGTCTGGATATCGCCATGGGCGGTTCGACCAATACCATCCTGCATTTGCTGGCAGCGGCTCAAGAAGCGGAGCTGGAATTTACTATGCAGGATATTGACCGGCTGTCCCGCAAGATACCGCAGCTGTGTAAGGTCGCGCCGAATACGCAAAACTATCATATGGAAGACGTGCACCGAGCAGGCGGCGTACCGGCCATCCTCTCTGAACTGCATCGCGCTGGCCTGCTGCACGGGGACTGCCCGACAGTTCACAGCCCGACCATGGCCGAGGGTCTCGCCAAGTGGGATATCGTCACCACCCAGGATGACGCGGTTAAAACCTTTTTCAAAGCCGGTCCGGCGGGCATTCCGACTCAGGAAGCTTTCAGCCAGAGCACTCGCTGGCCTAGTCTCGATCGCGATCGCGCCAATGGCTGCATCCGCTCCATCGA
>JBFHCW010000334.1:0-2606 GCA_041585035.1 Litorivivens sp. | reverse complement strand
GGACAAGGCTTTCGCCATGGCTGGGTGCCGGAGTACCTTAAGGCGCCCATGATCATTGCCGTTGCGCTGGGCGTCTATGCCCTGTCGCATTTGGTATTGCATGAGTCCGGTTTGCTGGCAGTCACGGTGATGGGTGTGATGATGGGCAATATGGGGCTGCGCAGCATTGAAGAAATGCGCCGCTTCAAGGAATACATCACCATCATTCTGGTTTCCTTCCTGTTCGTGATTCTTACCGCTTCGCTGGAGCCGCGCCTGCTGACCGAGCTGAACTGGCAACTGCTGGCCATGCTGATTGTCTTTCTGGTGGTGGTGCGCCCACTGACGGTGTGGATATCCACCATGGGTATCAAGATGCCCTGGCAGGAGCGGTTTCTGGTGGGCTGGATTGCCCCGCGGGGGGTGGTGGCTGCAGCCTCCGCCGGTGCCTTTGCGCCAGCGATGATGGAGGCCGGTTACGCCGGCGCAGAGCTCTTGGTGCCCTCAGTGTTTCTGGTGATTTTTGCCACCGTTATTCTCCATGGCTTCAGTCTCGGTCCGCTGGCGCGGCGCCTGGGCTTGCGCGCAGAAGGCTCCGGCCGGGTGCTGCTGGTGGGCGCCTCACCCTGGTCGGTAGAGCTGGCCAAGGTGCTGAAGGATCTGAAGGTAGACGTGATGCTGGCCGACACGGACTGGGCGAGGCTGCGCCCGGCACGGCAACAGGGGGTGCCTACCTGGTATGGAGAAATTCTGTCCGAGCGCGCCGAAGAGGCGCTGGAGCTGGATGGCGTGAAGGTGGTGCTGGCTGCGACCGGTAATGTCGCCTATAACTCGATGGTGTGTAATCACTTCGCCTTGGAGATCGGACGTACGCAGGTTTATCAGCTGACGGACTCGGAAAACAGCGATGACAGTGATCGCCGTAAAGTGTCCCATGTTCGCCGTGGGGTCAGTGTGTTTTCCCGCAAAGTGACCTTTGGCACCCTGTGGAATAACCTGATACGCGACTGGCGTTTTCAGAAAACCCGGGTAACAGAGGAATACAGCGGCGACGACATTATTATGCAGTTGCCCGATGACGCGATCATGGTCGCGGTTATTGGCAAGGAGGGGCGGCTGGATTGGGTGTCGAAGGAATCCCCCAACTTGAAAGTGGGGGACATCCTCGTGAGCTTTGTACCGCCTGCGACTGATTAGTCAGTCGCGGCGCTGTTGTTGTGTTCCACAAAAATCAGTTGCTGAGTGTCAAAGCCACGCTTTTGGGCCTCTGCGATAAAGCGTTGTTTTAGCTCATCGCTAATCTCAGGCTTTCGTGCCAGTAGCCACAGGTAGTCGGTATTGAATCCGCTGACAAAGGCGTAGTCGTAGTTCTCGCCCAGCTCGAAAATCACATACGAGCTGTAAAAGGGGCCAAAGAAAGAAACTTTCAGGTAACCCTCATCGGCGTCTCCTGCCTGTTTTGCTTTGCCGATGGCGTCCTTCCATTTTTTCTTGTCGGTATCGAAGCCCTGGTTTTTCACCTCAACCATGCCGTTGTCTTTCAGCGTGTACTGAGCCGTGACCTGGCTCAGGCCACGTTCAAATGAATGATCAAGACGGGCAATTTCATACCAGGTGCCGAGGAAGGATTGCAGCTCGAAGTTATCGACCGGCTGAACCTTGTCCGGCATGCCCATGCAGCCAGTTAACAAGATGGAAGCAAGGACGGGGAGAAGAGGTTTCATATTCTGGTTTCCTGCGTTTTTATTGAAGTGTAGCAGAATACCTTGCGCGGCGAAGTTGCCAGCAGGGTACGAGCTCCCCTGCTGGCGCGAGCGCTATTTCAGTTTTTTGTACTTTACGCGTTCCGGCTGGGCTTTTTCGCCTTTGCGCTCGATCAGGTCGGCGTGATACTCGGTGTAGTTGCCTTCAAAGAAGACCACTTCCGAATTACCTTCGTAGGCCAGAATATGGGTGGCGATACGGTCCAGGAACCAGCGGTCGTGCGAGATCACCATGGCGCAGCCGGGGAAGGTGAGCAGGGCTTCTTCCAGGGCGCGCAGGGTTTCCACGTCCAGATCGTTTGAGGGTTCGTCGAGCAACAGCACGTTCCCGCCTTGCCGCAGGGTGCAGGCCAGTTGCAGTCGGCCGCGCTCACCGCCGGAGAGTTCGCCGACGCGTTTCTGCTGATCGGAGCCTTTGAAGTTGAAGCGACCGATGTAGGCGCGCGAGGGCACTTCGTAGCCGTTGATGTTGAGAATATCGTGACCATCGCTGACCGCTTCCCAGACCGTTTTGCTGTCGTCGAGGTTTTCGCGCATTTGGTCGACCGACACCAGTTTCACGGTTTCGCCGAGTTCGATGGTGCCGCTGTCGGGCGTTTCCTTGCCGTTAAGCATGCGGAACAGGGTGGATTTACCCGCACCGTTACCGCCGATCACGCCGACGATAGCGCCCTTGGGCACTGAGAAGCTCAGATTGTCGAATAGGCATTGATCGCCATAGGATTTGCTGACGCCGTCAACCTCAATCACTTTGTCCCCCAGGCGCGGGCCCGGTGGAATGTAGATCTCATTGGTTTCGTTGCGGGTCTGGAATTCCTGGCTTTGCAGTTCTTCGAAACGCTGCAGGCGGGCCTTGCTCTTGGC
>JBFHCW010000333.1:0-2612 GCA_041585035.1 Litorivivens sp. | reverse complement strand
GGCTGGGTTATGCACCGGACTACAAAACCTACCCCATGCCCCACGCCGTCTGCCCCGAGGAAATTTCGGATATTTCAGACTGGCTGCAGCGGCTCCTCCGGGCATAACGGATCAGTTAGCCCGGGTGAACTGTCGCCGATTTGACAATCTCAGGCCTACAGCTTTGTTATGATGGCCTCTTTTGAGCTGCCAATCAGGCGCTCTTCCGGATAACAACGTGAGCTCGCCATGCGACTGATCAAAACTTTGCTGCTGTCTTTGCTGGTGGCTATAGCCATCGGACTGTTCCTTTTCACACGCCCCCTCGAACCCGTAGGACCGGCACTGGCGGCCAACCCGGCCGTCAAACTCGCAGATACCGAAATGCGGAACACGGTGGTCGTGGGCAGCAATTGGGACGGCACTGCCGAGGTCTTTGACCCAGAGACCTTTGAGGTACTGGCCCGTTTCAATCTGGTGCCGGATATTGAAGAGCGTTTTGCCGAAATTAACGACAGTTTCTACCGCCGGGGCGCCGCCCGATTTATTCGCCATGTGATTGGCGAGGGCAACGACCAGCTGGTGGACGACCTGTTTCCGTCTAAAGACGGCCGCTATCTGTTTGTATCCCGCCCCAGCTTTGCCGATGCCATCGCACTGGATGTATTGACCGGTGAAATTGCCTGGCGTACCCCGGTCAAAGGCGTACGCTCTGATCACGCCGCCCTGTCACCTGACGGCAAGATATTCCTGATTTCTGCCTCCACTGGCGGTGTGGTGCACGCCATTGATACGGCGACCGGCGAGATTGTCGACAATTTCTACCCCGGCGATCAGCCCCATGAAAGCAATTACTCCAAGGACGGCCAGCGAATCTATCACGCCTCCATTGGACGGGTATTTGTGCCTACCACCGCCGACTGGCTGGATTGGCTGAAAGGCGAGCGTCGCTTTGTCATTGCCGACGCCAATACCTATGAAGTGCTCAAGACCGTTGATATGCGGGAAAAGCTGGAAGAATACGGTATGGACTGGGTGGACTCTGCCGTGCGCCCCATGGCGGTTATGCCCGATGAAAGCTATGCCTATCTGCAGATCTCCTTCTTCCACGGCTTCTTTGAATATGACCTGAAAGAACATCGCATTACCCGTCATCTGGGCCTGCCGATACCGCCAGAGATTCAGGCCATGCCCCTGCGCAAGTACCAGCTTAATTCGGCTCACCATGGCCTGGCCTTGAACCACGAAGGCACCAAGCTGTGCGCTGCAGCCACCATGTCGGGTTACGCCGCCATCGTCGACCGCGAGACCTTCGAGTACAAGATCGTCACCCTGTCAGAAAAGCCTCTCGGCTCCAAACCCTACTGGTCTACCGAGAGTGAAAACGGCAAGCATTGCTACGTTTCCAGCAGCGAACAGGATCGCGTTGTCGTCATCGACTTTGAAACCGGTGAGCAGGTCGCCAGCGTTCCGGTTGGCAACCATCCACAGCGGATTCGTACCGGCAGCTTGCTGCTGCCACGCCGCTGACGGACCGGCGACCAGAAACCACTGGTCGCCACTGTAATTCTGCGCAAGAAAGGGCCTTAACTGGCAAGGTGGGAACCAGGGCACATCGCCCTTCCCCTTATCCAGTTCAGGCGGTGCTCTTTGGCAGCAGAACCCTACACCCGCAAAGATCTGATCATACGCAAGGCCGGCGAAGATGACCTGCCGGCGCTGGTGGATTTTCAGGTCAAGCTGGCCCTGCATGTGGCCGGCCCTCCCGCGCAAAAGCTCAAGAAAAAAGAACGCAAACGCCTGCAGGACATCCTCTCCGCCGCCCTGCTCGACAAGAACAAACTGCTGGTGGTGGCCGAACTGCCCCAGGCCGGTCTGGTGGGCATGGCTTACCTCTACATCTTGCGCAGTCAGGGCATATGGGAGCAAGCAGGCGACCCCGTATTCAAGTCCGGCATCATCGATGATATCTGGGTTGAACCGGACTTTCGCAAACTCGGCATTTTCAGTGCCATGCTCAAGCCCTTAATTGCTTTTGCTGAGCAGCGCGATGTTCCCGAACTGATTCTTGAGTACGCCATAACCAACAAAGAAGCCGACGCCACCTGGAAGCGACTGGGCTTTGAGGTTACCGGCGTGCGCGCCGCAGCTTTTACCAGCGGGGTGAAAGAAAAGTTAAGTGCGGACCGCACGGCATACCGTTAAAGGGTGTTCCAGGTGATAGGCGATCGCAGTGTCACGGTATTCTACGACGACGTTATGCTGGGCCATGCCCCTGATGTGAATCTCCCCTTTCAGCCCAGCCGGGTCGAAAAACGGGTCAGGAATATCCTCAAAGGACTGGATTTCAAATGGAGCTATCCGGAACATCCGGGGCGGCTGACTGCCATCAAGGAACTGCTGGACGCCGAACCCATCCCCGGCTTGATCTTTAAAGCCGGGGCCCACGCCACCTACGATCAGCTTGGCCGGGTCCATACCACCACCTACCCCGATCATATGTTCTCGCTGGAAGGCAAAACCGCGTGGCTCGACAGTGACACGACGGCGGTGTCTCCCAACTCCATCAAGGCAGCGACCTCGGCCGCCGGCAATGCCATCGCCGCGGTTGAATGTGTCGTCAAAGGGGAATC
>JBFHCW010000332.1:0-2613 GCA_041585035.1 Litorivivens sp. | reverse complement strand
GCCGCGCATTGAATAGTTGGTGGCGTCTATCAGTCGCGGCAGGCCGCGACGGCCGGGCTTGTTCATCTGAGGCTGCATGGTCATTGAATACTATCGGCGTCGAACAGCAGGTGTTGGGACAGGTCGCCAAACAGGTCGGGGTGCATTTCGCGGCGGCTGAAACACCACTTGCCGTCGATGCGGCTGAATTGATCGCGATAGTAGCCGCTGATGATGACCTGCAGCGGCAGCCCGCTGGCGGCCTGCACCACGGTGAAATAGGCGCGTGCCTTGGCCTCGCTGCCGTTCACCTCAATATGGGTGTTGGAAATAATGTGTTTGGTGCGCGGTGTGCCGCACTCAAACAGACGGGTGGATTGCTGGTACATCTGCAAAACGGCATCGTAACCTTTCACCACCGAGTCGCTGGCCGGCGCAACAATTTCACCGTGGCGAAACAGTTCGGCAACGCCGGTCAGGTCGCCATCGTCGAGTAAGAATGCGTAGCGATACATCAGATTTTCTATTGCGCGGTAGTCGTCCATCGCGGGCCGGGCCTCTCTTATTATCGGAGTGTTGATTGTAATCAGACTGCCGGGAATCGCGAGCAAAAAGTCCGCGCGACAGAAATTTTCAAGGCCCCACTGAGCCATTGCCTAAGTATTCAGGGGTGCCTTAGCATAGCGCGTCTGTTTGGAAAAAGTGATGACCGAATTGAAAGGAACCCCGGAGCGGATTCTGGATGCGGCCGAAGACCTGTTTGCGGAAAAAGGCTACAAAGCCACCTCGCTAGGCGATGTGGCTGAGCGCGTGGGGATTCGTTCGCCCAGCCTGTACAACCACTTCAAAAACAAAGAGGCGCTGTATCAGGCGGTGCTCGACCGTCTGATTACCCTGTTTAACCAGCCGCTAGCCCAGTTGCGTGCTCAGCCGGTAACTCGCGAGCGCATCATGGCGTGGTTGGAAACGATGGTCGACCTGCATTATCGACACCCGAACTTTGCGCGGTTGTTGCAGCACGCGGCGCTGGCCAATGGGTCGCAGAGTCGTGAGATTGTCGATCGCCTGTTTCGTCCCTTGTTCGCACAGGAGTCAGCACCTGAGCCCTTGTCAGGATTTTTTCAGGGAAATGCTCTGGAGCCCTGGGCAGTGATGGCGTTTAACAATGTGGTCATGGCGTATGTCACCATGGCGCCCATGTACCAGGCGATGCTGCCGGTAGAGCCGCTGTCAGAAGAAGGATTGGCGCGCCAGAAGCAACTGATCAGTCAGTTGGCGCAGTTGGTGTTTTCGGTAGAGCAGAAGACGGCGGGCTGAGGCGCCCGCCGGGAGAGCGATCAGCCGGCTTTGCAGGCCTTTTTGGCCGCTTTGATCTGCTTGCGGTGACATTCTTCCTGAGAGCCTTCGCCCACACACCACTTGCGGCGGTTGTCCCAGGCGGTCAGCGGGTGGCGCTGTCCGTCGGTGCATTTTACCGAGTAGTTTGAATACTCTGTTCCGTTTTCATCAACACCGGTGCCGGTGTAAACCAGGCTGGAAGGGCGGGCCGCAAAGACGGCGGCAGAAGCCGTTGCCAACAGGGCAACGACTAGCATTTGGGTCAGTTTTTTCATGTAAGTGTTACCTGTTTTCGGTTAAATCGACGCCCGCATTATCCGGTAAGTGTTACGAAATTGCCAGAATTGCGGCTGGCGGAAACAGGCTGGAGAGCTCGGAGTAGGAATAACTAATTGTTATTTAAAGGGTTTGTGGTTTTCTGTGCTCTGAGTGTTACCGATATTTAATTGAGCGCCCGCCGGTAGCTGTTGTGGCTGTTACTTCAGGTAGCGTGAGTTTGCAGGCCGTATGCAAGTGGCGCAGCGTGTTCCCTCGAAACCGGATTGGACGCCTAGGTTGTCCGAGGTGGGAGGCAAGGGTTTTTCATCCGGCCAGTTTTCCGTGTTTGGCGGGCATTTTTACTATTATGGGTAAACATGGTGTCACGCACGGATAGCCAAAAACTGCTCGCCAAAACAGGTCGAGCGGAGGGTGCCGCCGAGTGGTAAAGTACCTGATAAAGGGCGTGTTCGCGCTGATCCAGCGCGGCCGGGCTAGCGTAGTAAATTCTCACGAGGTAAAGGGGCGTCTGTATGGCAATACTCGGACGTAACGTGAAGCGGCTTATCGTCTTGTTTCTGTGTATTCCGAGTGTGTGGGCAGCCGGCGGGCTGGAGCTACTGCCGGCGCCCGCCAGTCTTGTACTCAACGACAGTCAACTCGCTAGACTGCAGATGCAGGTTGATCGCAGCGTGGCCTCAGGTCAGTACCAGCAGGCACTCGATTCCGCCCGGCAGTTGGCCCAGGCGCTTGCTAAAGACCCTGTCAGCGGCGTGGCGGCGCTGGAAAATCTGGGTCTGATCGAAATTCAGGCGGGAGAGTTAGACACTGGCATCGACCGTTTGGAAGGGGCGTTGGAGAAACTGCGCGGCAGCGGTAACTTCCGCGACCCGCGACTGGCCAGACCCCTCTATGCCATCGGCATCGCCTACTACCAACGCCAGGATTATCTCAAGGCCATCGATTATATCGAGCAGGCCAATTTTGTGACCCGCACGGACAAGGGGCTGAAAAGTCTGGAGCAGACCCGTCATGACG
>JBFHCW010000331.1:0-2623 GCA_041585035.1 Litorivivens sp. | reverse complement strand
CGCTACAGCCTTGATCGCAAGGCCGACCATCTGTTGGCTTTTCTGTCTCGCTTGTCGACGGCGGGTTTGGTGCTCGGGGTTGCGCTGCTCGTTATCGTGCTCTCGGTCATGAATGGCTTTGATCGCGAGATGCGTGAGCGGATTCTGTCACTGGTGCCGCATGTTACGGTCAAACCCTGGTCTGCAGAGGAAGACTGGGGCGCAATGGCCGAGGTTGCCCGTAACCTGCCCGGTGTGGCGGCGGTCGCGCCGTTTATCGAATTCCCGGCCATGTTGTCCCGTGGTCGCAGCATGGAGCCTGCGCTGGTCTACGGTGTCGACGCGGCGGCAGAGAACCGCGTTTCGGGGCTGGCTCGGTTTGTGAATTTGCACACCTTAAGCAACCCAGACGGGGTGGCGACGCCGGTGATTATCGGTGCGGGGCTGGCCAAACAGCTAAAGGTAGGCAAAGGCGACCATCTGAATTTAGTTACGCCGGCCAGCGCCCAAAGGGCCCAGAACGTCAATTTCCACCGATTATTTATCGCTGATATTCTCGAATCAGGCACCGAGATCGATCAGCGCCTCGTGCTTATAGACCTCCACGCGGCCCGAGGCATTGCGCTTGATTCAACTGTTGGCCTGCGCGTTTCTCTGGTTGACGTATTCAGTGCCCGACAAACGGCCTGGGAATTACGCAATCAGCTCGGGTTCCACTACCAGTATTCGGACTGGACGGCGCAACTGGGCAATCTCTATCACGCTATTCAGATGTCACGGACGCTGGTGGTGGTCATGCTGTTGGCGGTCGTTGCGGTAGCCGTCTTTAATATTGTGTCGACGCTGGTCATGGTGGTACACGAAAAAGAAAGCGACATTGCCATTCTGCGGAGCCAGGGCGCAACGCCCGGCCACATTATAAAAATCTTTCTGTTGTACGGCGCTGTGATTGGCTTGCTGGGGGTGCTGGCCGGCGGGATTCTTGGCGCGCTGGGCGCTTGGGTGATTACCGATGTGGTGGCGCTGATCGAGCGCGTAACCGGCACACAGTTCTTGCAGGGTGATGTTTATCCGATTACCTACCTGCCGTCGGACCTGCGACTGTCGGATTGGTTGATGGTGTGCGGTTTGTCCTACCTGATCTGCCTTCTGGCGACGCTGTACCCGGCCTGGCGGGCGGCCACAGTTCAGCCGGCGGCTGTTTTGAGCTATCGCTGATTCGCAGCAATCAATTTTTCTTGCGATTGGCCCGCTCGAGCTGGCGCTTGCGCCAGCGGTGGATCGTATGAATACGCCATAATACGTGTACAGTTACTGCGCTCAGCAGGCCAAAAAATAAGCCCATCAACGTGCAGCCGAGTAAAAATGGCTGCCATTTTTTGATCAGAACCGTATCAATCCAGTGCCAGCTCAGCTCAAAACTGAAACCGCTGGGGGGAATATCCAGCAAGATTGCGCCGAGTTTGTAGGCAACATAAAAGAAAGCGGGCATGGTGACCGGGTTGGTAATCCAGACCAGACACACCGAGAGTGGCAAATTGGCGCTGACCAGAATGGCGGCGAGTGCAGCGATCACCATTTGCCCGGGCAATGGCATAAAAGCGGTAAATACACCGATAAAAAAGGCGAGGGTGACGGATCGTCGATTAAGGTGCCACAGGTTGGGCGCGTGAATCATGGGCCCCAACCAGCGGACAGAAGGATGCCCTTTTATGGAGTCCGGGTTCGGCATGTACCGTTTGAAAATTTTGCGGGGCATAATGACCGGGTGCGCCTGCAGCAGGGTTAGGGCGGTGGTAAATGGATTGCCGCCAGCAGGCCGTTATTATGCATGCTAAGGGATTGCATCTCCACCATGGTGTCAAGGATGATAACCATTGCAATCGGCATCGGCGTTGTTGCGTTGCTGCCTGTTCTTCCGTCACTTCAGCTGGTCGTTCTGGCCATGCTGCTGAGTGTGCTGAGCACTCTTCGCCGGCTTCCCTTTTCGTTAACCGCGCTGTGTTTTTGTTGTGGCTTTTTCTACGGGAGTGTCTTCGGGCATCTTCTTATGCCAAAAATACTGCCCGAAGCCCTTGAAGGAAAAACGCTCACAATTCAGGGGCGGGTAGATGGGGTGCCGGAGTTCAGTGCCCACCGGGGTGGGACCTGGCGATTCAATTTTCGCGTCGATCACTGCGTGGCGGAGTCCTGTGCCATTGAGCGGGTGCGGTTAAGCTTTCGTAGCAAGGAATACCTCGAGGCCGGGCAGTATTGGCAGCTCAAGGTTCGGTTAAAGCGACCGCGCAGTTACGCAAACCCTGGCGGCTTTGACTACGGGCGTTGGCTGGTTGCCTCGGGCCTGCACGCGTCAGGTTATGTCCGGGAAGGCAAATTGCTGGAAAGCGGGCAGGGGGCTCGTGCCCGGATCGTGCAATATTTGCGCGCCCATTTAGAAGGCTTGTCGCGGCGACCTCTGCTGCTGGCGCTCGCTGTGGGAGATCGCGACAGCCTGAGTGACAGCGACTGGGAAGTTTTGCGTGAATCGGGTTTGTCACATCTCGTGGCGATATCCGGCCTGCATATCGGTATCGCCGCGGGTCTGGGCCTCCTGCTTGGACGGCTACTGCAGCCCATAACCCGCCAAGGGCCTTTGATGTGTTCG
>JBFHCW010000330.1:0-2631 GCA_041585035.1 Litorivivens sp. | reverse complement strand
GGTACCAATGGCAAAACAGGCGGCTGCCCAGTCGCGCAGACCACCACCGAGACCACCGTATTCTCGTGGAACAACCAGACCCAACAATCCGGCGTCAGCCAGCAGGCGTACATTGTCTGGATTAAATTCGCCCTGCTTGTCTGTCGCAGTTGCGCGCTCGCGCAGGGTGGGCAGGATACTTTCAACACGCTCGGCGCGCTCACGTTCCTCAGCGGTCATGTCTTCGATGAGGAGTTCGGAAATCATTTTGCTCATGGAGGGTTCCTCTGAAACTTTTTTGGGCGGAGGATTCTCCTCTCACCCCAGCCCTCTCCCTGAGGGAGAGGGGGCGCTCAATTTAACTACGGAGTATTCTCCCTCTCCCTTTGGGAGAGGGCTGGGGTGAGGGTAGGTTTTACGCACTCACCTCACGCAGCGACGCAATCTGCTTGTCCGCCGCGTCCTGTCCTACCAGCGGCGCTATCCGCTGCCATACCGGATCAACCTCGGCGTTGAAAATGGCAAATTTGTTGCGCTTATCGCGGGCCGCGAGCTCCTGCGGCGTAACATCTTCCAGTGCCTCACTGGAGATACCCTTTTCGACCAGAGCAAACCAGTGGTCCAGATAGGCATCAACCGGCTGCATAATCTTTTCAAAAGCCTCTGGCGTGGCGCGATTAGCGAGCATCCACGGTGACATGATGGCGTACTGACGCGGTGACAGATGCGCGGCTTCCAGACCTTCAATCTTGCGCGCGTCTTCGCATACCTCGGTCAGGGGTTGATACACCTCATTGAGATAATTCAGACGCGAGCCAATATCCACACGGGGTATCAAATCCAGGTGAAAAGCGTGGTGATCACCGGCCTGCACCGAATCGACCGTGTAGTGCGGCACCGCGCTGTCAGAGGGCATAAAAGCAAAAATCATATGCGAATCCAGCTGCATGGCAGGCACCACAATGCTGGACGTCAGCACCTGAAACAGCGGGCCACCGGTAAACTTGCGCATACCACCCACGCTGCCTTGGTGCATGGGCAGCTGGCTTTCCAGCGGTAGAAAGGGTCCGCCTTCGTCGTTCAACACTTCAGTCATGCCAAAGGTATCGACGATGCGATTGAGTACGTGGTCGTGCAAGGCTTTGGGTAAAGAAGTCATGATTAATCCTTGGTTGCCAGCAGGGGCTCAAGCAAGTGCCAGGGCCGGCCATCGATCAAATGGGTACGGTGAGAAACCACTTTGTTTTCAGCGTTTTTCGGATGCAGCACCAGCGGTGTCACACTGCGTGAAGCACCCGCACGGGTCAGCATGGGATAGGTCAGCACACCGTCAAACTGGCGGGTTTTCCATTCACCGAAAATCGTAAAATCTTCATGCAGGGCTGCGCCGAAACTGTTGCCCAAGGCGGAAGGCTGCATCGCGGCCAGCAGGTTCACCCGGTTTTCTGCAGCCCGCTCAATCAGGCCCGTGGTCAGCTCCCACGGCTCCAGCGGCATCAATGGCACACTCACCACATCCGCGCCCTGCATGGCGACCAACCGAAAGGCTTCGGGATAGATAGAGTCGTCGCTGCACATCAGGGCAAGACAACCAAACTGGGTTTTCACGACCTCAAAGCCGTCACTCAACACCGACCAGGCAAAACGCTTACTGAAATGCACCTGCCCTTGACTAGCGACCAAACCACTAGCACCAATTGCAACCGCGCAATGTTGCCTGCCGCCTGCAACGGGCAGCACCAGCGAGGTGGTGATCAGCGCATCGCCTGACACTTCGGCCAGTGCCGCGATCGCCGCTTCCGACTCTTTCACGGCGGTATCAGCACTTGCATCGGCAATACAAAACAACCCCGGCAGCGCGATCAAACGGGCGCCCCCGGATACCGCGTTTTTAACCGCGGCTTTGGCTTCTTCCAGCGCACCCGTGCCGTTGTTTTCCAGCTGAATAAGGGCAGCAGGTAAGTCTGCCTCAGCGGCAAATACCGGCGCTTCGAGTGATTCGGGGTTTTCACCCAGCGCTGAATAAAGCTCAGGGCGGCGACTGGAAAAAATATCCGTCCCGTCAGGGCGCTGCTTGTTACGCGCCTGCGCGACATCAATTTCAGCAAAGACGACTTCTTCTTCGCGGGTCTTGGCCATAGCCAGCACCGTGCCATCTGGCGCGACAATCTGACTCTCT
Organism: Litorivivens sp.; assembly: GCA_041585035.1. Lineage (GTDB taxonomy): Bacteria > Pseudomonadota > Gammaproteobacteria > Pseudomonadales > Spongiibacteraceae > Litorivivens. Next base: position 473 of record JBFHCW010000330.1, on the reverse strand, counting down.
CCCGCGCCGTTGAGAAACTCAACCGGAATATTGGTAGCCGCACTGATGCCATCCATCATGGCCTCTGGCACCAGCGGACCAACCTTGTTCGCCGCAACCACAAACACTTTGTTTTCTGCCGCGCGCACCGGGATATGCAAGGAGCCTTCATCCGGCGCAAAAGAGTTCAGACTGTTAAGCATGATATCGGCGCCTCGCAAGGCAAGGCAGCGAGGCGTTTCGTTGATCACGCCGTCCATACACATATACAGCCCGAGACGCCCCAGCTCCGTATCAATCACCGCGCCGGGCTCGGATGCACGCTCTAGAAAATCGTTCTCGTGGCCAATCAGCACCTGCTTGTCGCTCAGGCCAAGCAAGTCACCCGCAGGTGAATAGAGAAGGTTGCTGCCACTGACTTTACCGCCCTCACGCTGCAGTGTGACACCGACCACAACAAAGGCTTCTATTTCCCGTGCTTTGGCTGCAATGGC
>JBFHCW010000329.1:0-2698 GCA_041585035.1 Litorivivens sp. | reverse complement strand
CCCGGCTCACTGAGAAGTTGGTATTCGCCCTTCGCATTGGTAACCGCGCTGCCACGGGCACCGTCCACAAGCACCTCAATGGAGACACCGCTCAAGGGCTGACCACTTACGCTATCCGTGACGGCTCCCCTTATCAGCGATATTGAAGGCGCCACGCTCAACCGAATCGTACCGACGTTTACAAACTGACCCTGCTTCACTCCGATATTCTGTGAGGCGCCAAGGTAGCCCGGCGCGGAATACGCCACCATATAAGAACCTGGTTCCAAGCCACTGATCACAAAAGTGCCATCGTCGTTAAGCTGAATATCCGGCGCCGAACTGTTCAAGAGCTCCACTTTTGCATTGTTGATCGCATGTCCCGAACCAGCCTCCAGCAAGACACCACTGATCACAGCTTTTTCCGGATCAACCGGTACATCAACCTCCTCTAGCGAGGTGAAGGCGCTGAGTACCAATGCGGTCGTATAGACAGAATCATCCCAATGTCCCTGCTCGGTCTGCCTCTCCGCAAGTCCGTTGGCCGCAGGTTTGTAACGCGTTACGTCGGTGGTAACGGGAATCAGGGCCTGCAGTGCCAAGGCAGTTTCCCAATCTTCGCCCCAGCGAACGTTCTGCTGCGTTGAGTACAGAACAGAAATCGCGGAGCGGAGCGTGTCGCCAACAGCAAAGCGGTATAGATAAGGCTTCAGTGCTTTGACAACCATAGCCGTCACTTCCAGCGAGGCTTGATCGTCGTATAGCCCGAAGGCACCTGAGGCAAGCTGGGCCGAAGACAGGTAAGTCACTGCGCCCGCTGCATAAGCGGTATCAGCGCCGGCTTTCTGCAAGGCCAGCAAAGCGTGGGCGGTTTCAAGCGGGGTGCTGTCGTAGCCACTGGAATAACCGAACCCGCCGTCTGCACCTCGCCGCTTCAGCAATTCCGCCAGCGCGTCTGAAATAGGTTCATTCATAACCGTCAGAATCCGAATCAATCTGGCCAGGCGTTCCGTAGACAACAGCTCCAGATTGGACCGCAAGGTTTTCAGCGCCGCAGAAGGATCGAAAGTAGTTGTTTCATGCGCCAACAAGGCGAGTGCGGCTTGCGAGGTAGCTTGATCAACCGAGGCCGAGTCGGAGCTAGAGCTAAAGGAACCGTCTTCACGCTGCCTGGACTCTAGCCAGTGGATGGCTGCCTGAAGATCAGCGCCAACGCTGTCCTGAGAGTGAACTTCACCGTCGTGCGAGTGAACCGGTGCCGATAGACAAAGGCATAGCACAACGAAACGAAAGGAGATGAGAAATATTATCCTGCACACGACAAGGCCCACCAGAGCTTATTGTTCGAATTGTTTCGTGCAGGAATGCGCATCCATGCTTAAGCGCTGAATCACAGAAAGGATTCAACCGGCGTCCCTGCCGAATGATGTATCTACTGGGTCACGATGCTATAGCGGAATTTAAAAAATGTGAAGTGACAGATGAAAATTTCATACTTGCGTCACAATCTGTGGCTCAAACATCAAACCACCACTACTCCGCCCCGTCAAAAAGCTCCTTGAAGCCCGAACGCTCGTGGCGGCCAATAACAATAGTCTCAAGAACACCCATACCCACCTTGTCACCCATGGTGGCGCGCACTACCTGATGGTTGTGGATGAACTGGTAGTCCAGCGGGTTTACCTCATTGTGGTCCCACTCTTCACGGGCGGTGGCCAGCTCGCCTTTCCAGTAGGCGTGACCCCATTCGAAGTGGTTGTAGCCTATGCCCAGCATGTAGAACTTCTGTAGCGGCTCAAGGGTGTATTCGTAGCTGTTACCGTCTTTGTCCTGAAAATTCATTTGCGCGCCGGCGGCCATGCGCGTGCCCTTTTTCCAGCTGACGCTGTGCTGCACATCGCTCATCGCTTTGATGCCGGGCTCTTCGCCGTCAGGGATGTCGTCGGGATTTTTGTAGAGCGGCACCAGATCGGCGCTGACCTGGGTTGGCCGCCCGTCGCGGTCTTCAAAGGTGCCCATCTGGGTGCAGAAGTCGCCCCAGTTGATGGGGTTCCACACCCAGTACACACCGGGGTCTTCATTGAGCAGGCCCGGAGCGCCGCCCTGCGGTTCGCCGACGGGGCGCACGCCCCAGGATTTGTCGCGCACGGCATAGGCTTTTTTCACTTCGGTTCGCTTGCCGTCAATACTGAAATAACCGTCCCAGCTTCCCATTTGCGTGAAGCGGGTGGTGAACATGATGAGGTGACCGTCGTCATGCATGATATTGGGCGGCTCACGGTGGGGAACGCTAGAAGCGGTAAACAGCAGGTCGCACTCGATGTTGTGCTCGTTGGCTTCCAGCTTTACCCGCACCTTCCGCATGGGTTCTTCGATGGTCACGCTCAGCGGGCCGACGACGGTTTCCTTACGGTCTTTCGGGGCGCGGCGCGAAGCATGAAAGGCATATTGTTTATTGCCCACGGCGACGCTGAAATGGCCGTCCATGATATGGCGATTAGGGTAGAGACCAAAGCCAATTTCAAACAGATAGTCGCCACTCTCGTCGAAGCCATTAAACCAGTAGCGGTCGTAGAAGTTGCGGTCGCTGGTAGAAGGCTCAGCCACCGGATAAGCGGTCTGGTGAATGCAGTAATCGTCGAAACTGGTAATCATGGGGTCACCGTGCGGGAGTCGTGGTTATTGTTAACTACATTTTGCACTGACTATACGGGCGGAT
>JBFHCW010000328.1:0-2716 GCA_041585035.1 Litorivivens sp. | reverse complement strand
CGAGCGAATACTTTCACCGGCATGCATCAGGTCGAAAGCCTTGTTGATATCGTCCAGCCCCATGGTGTGGGTAATCATGTCGTCGATATTGATGCGCCCGTCCATGTACCAGTCAACAATGCGCGGCACATCGGTGCGACCACGGGCGCCACCGAAGGCGGTCCCTTTCCAGGAGCGACCGGTCACCAGCTGGAACGGGCGCGTCGAGATTTCCTGACCGGCGCCGGCTACGCCAATAATGTAGGACTCACCCCAACCCTTGTGACAGCACTCCAGCGCCTGCCGCATGGTGTTTACATTACCGATACATTCAAAGCTGTAGTCTGCGCCACCATCGGTCAGCTGACTGATGGCATCCACTACATCCTCAACGTCTTTCGGATTAATAAAGTGGGTCATGCCAAACTTGCGACCCAGCGCTTCCTTGGCAGGGTTAAGATCGATGCCGATAATTTTTCCGGCGCCAACCATTTTCGCCCCCTGAATCACATTGAGGCCAATCCCGCCAAGGCCGAACACCACCACATTGGCACCCGCCTCCACCTTTGCCTCGAACGCAACCGCACCCACACCGGTGGTCACACCACAGCCGATGTAACAGACCTTATCGAAGGGCGCGTCTTCACGGATTTTCGCCAGCGCGATCTCAGGCAAAACGGTGTAATTGGAAAAGGTCGAGCAGCCCATATAGTGCAGCACCGGCTTTCCCTCAAAGCTGAAGCGGCTGCTGCCGTCGGGCATAACGCCTTGCCCCTGCGTAGTGCGGATGGACTGGCACAGGTTGGTCTTGGGGTTAAGACAGAATTTGCAGGTACGACACTCGGGCGTGTACAGGGGAATAACATGGTCGCCCGGCTTGAGGCCTTTGACACCGGGCCCCACCTCAACCACAACACCGGCGCCTTCGTGGCCCAGAATCGCCGGGAAAACCCCTTCCGGATCATCGCCGCTGAGAGTAAAGGCATCGGTGTGGCAAACGCCACTGGCCTTGATCTCAACCAACACCTCGCCCTCTTTGGGGCCAGCCAGGTCCACTTCTACTATTTCCAGGGGTTTTCCTGCCTGAAAGGCAACCGCGGCGCGTGTTTTCATTGGCGACTCTCTCTACTCACTATGGGATTGGCGTACTATAGTCTGTCCCACTGTGAATGATAATTTACCCATGAAGGAATCATTGTTGCCATACGAGAACAATCGAGCTGACCGTGTTTAATCGCTGGACCGCCACTGAACTGCTGATCGAGGTCGTGAACAACGGCAGCTTTTCGGCCGCCGCGCAGCGCCTGAACCTGTCCAAATCCTATGTGAGCCGACAGATCAGCGAGCTGGAAAACCACCTCGGCACCAAGCTGATACACCGCACCACCCGCAAGCTTGCCCTGACGGAAACCGGCCGCGCCTACTATCAGCGCTGTCGGGAAATTGCCGAGCAGATAGAAGAGGCAGAACGCATGGTGCTGGCGGACCAGGCAACGCCGCGCGGCAACCTGCGCATCAGCGTGGCCGGTGCCTTTGGAGAACGCTATATTGCGCCGGCAGCCGCCAGTTTTATGGCCCGTCACGAGCGGGTGCAGATTGATCTCGACTTCTCCAATCGCAATGTGGATCTGCTGGAAGAAGGCTACGATCTTGCGATACGCGCCGGCGTATTGCAGGACTCCAGCCTGATTGCACGTCGTATCGCCTCTCGCAACCTGATTCTCTGCGCCAGTCGCGACTACTTTGACAGCCGCGGCGGCCCACCGAAGACCCTAGCCCAGCTCAAACACCACAACTGCCTGGCGGGTTCGCGCAGGCACTGGCGCTTGCGAGAGCCCGGCAAAAACCGGCATATCGATGTTTCCGTCAACGGCAGCTGGCGAACCAACAATGGCTATGCCCTGCTGGCGGCAGCGCGTCAGGGGCTCGGCATTGTGCAACTACCGGAATTCTATGTGCACGACGAACTTGCCGCCGGCAGGCTGATAGAAATTATGCCCGACCACAAACCCACCGATATGGCGGTGTGGGCGGTTTACCCCAGCAACCGCCATCTGTCCCCCAAAGTAAGGCTGTTTATCGATCACCTGGTGGAGACCCTAGACGCCGTCGATTATCTCTAATACCTGTTTGCGCCCTCGGTAACCCGGCGGTAATGAAAGCGTGCGAATACCGGGCGTAGCATTAGGCCATAAAGACAATAAAAGCCGCGGGCCACGACCTGCGGCATGACAAGCAGAGGAACAGCACTATGCGGCAACAGGTAATCGACAACGACTATATCCACCGCCCCGATAACCGGCGACTGGACCACCTGCCGGGAGACTACGGCAAGCCTCTGATTGGCTATACCTTTGCGATGCTGAAAGACCCTTTTTCGGTATTTGCCGATATGCGAGCCCGCTACGGCGACGTGTATCGCTTCAACACCACCTTCCAGCGCATGTTGATTGTCTCGCACCCGGACTTCATCAAACTGCTGACCCTCGATCCGGAACAAATCTTTTCTCCGCGCATGGGTTATCACGGCCCACTGAAAGATTTCTTCAAAGGCGGCCTGTTGATGCGCGACTTTGGTGAGCACCGGGTTCACCGCCGTATTATGCAAACGGCCTTCAAGACAGACTCCATGCGTCGGTATGTGGAACAGATGAATCCGATCATCGCCAGCCAGGCGAACGATTGGTCACAACAGAATGACTTCCGCTTTTATCCCAATATCAAAAAGCTGCTGCTG
>JBFHCW010000327.1:0-2720 GCA_041585035.1 Litorivivens sp. | reverse complement strand
CACGTGCCATGCAGCACTCCCTTTATGTATTTGTCGAGGCCGTCGATAAACGACCACTATAACCAAAATGCCCCTGCCTCACTAGCAAGCGAGACCGAAGGACTAGGCCGACATCAGCTCATCGAGGCGGCGCCGATCAAAGTCGCTGGCCACCTTGATGTAGATGACCGGTTCGCCGGCTATCACGGTAATATCCAGCACCTCGGGCCATTCGCGCAGCCGCTCCAGTACCGTTTTGCGCTGCTGCTCGTCGCGGCCGATTTCCACCGCCAGATTCGGCGCCGGCGCGGGAACGCGCATGTTGAGTGCGAACAACAGCCAGATCAGGCCAACGGCGGCACAAAGAATAAACACACCACTCAAGCCCCAGCGGGCCATCAGCAGACCGCCAAGACTGCCGCCACAGAACGCCCCCATAAACTGGAAACTGGAAAAGATGCCCATGGCGGTGCCGCGCCCACCGGGGTAGACCGTTCGACTGAGCAGGGAAGGCAGATTGGCTTCCAGCAGGTTAAATACCACAAAAAATACCAGCAGCGCTGCCAGAAACAGTGCCAGACTGTGTCCGAGCAGGGCCATACCCAGCGCCGAGCTGCCGAGCAGGGCAACCGCGATCAGAATCATCGGTTTTACCCGGCCGCGGCGCTCCGCCGCCACCATCGCCGGCACCATAATCAGAAAGGCCAGAAACAGCATGGGCAGATAAACCTGCCAGTGGCGGGCAACATCCAAGCCCATTCGCTCAAGGTAGGCCGGCACCGCCACAAACTGGGCTGTAATCATCAGGTGCAGGGCAAACACGCCGACATTGAGTCGCATCAGGTCTGCGTCCCGCAGGCAGCGGCGCATCATTTCCGGTACCGAGCGCACTTCGGCGTTGGTCGTTACGCGGCTTGCCGTGGGGACAGTGGTCCACAGCAGGACAATACCGATAAGGGCCAGCAGCGCGGTTAACCAGAACAATCCGGCCAGTCCGAGTCGGGCACTGATCATCGGACCCAGCACCAGTGCCACCGCGAAGGACATGCCAATACTGGCGCCGATACCCGCCATCGCCTTGCTGCGGTGCTGCTCGCGGGTCAGATCGGCCATCAGTGCGGTGAGGGTACTGGCGATCGCTCCGGCCCCCTGCAGGAAGCGTCCGGCAATCAGCCCCCAGATGGAATCGGCTGAGGCCGCCAACACGCTACCGGCGGCAAACAACAGCAGCCCGCCGAAAATGACCGGTTTGCGACCAATCCGATCCGACAGCAGGCCCAGCGGGATCTGCAGACAGGCCTGGCTCAGCCCGTAGATACCCACGGCCAGCCCCACCAGTGTGCCGGTACTGCCCTCGTACTGCGGGCCGTAGATGGCCAGCACCGGCAGCACCAGAAAGAGACCGAGCATGCGGAAGATGTACAGTAGCGACAACGAGAAAACCGCTCGCTTCTCGACGCCCGTCATTCTGTCCGGGTGATTCAAAGGAAATCCTGCTGTGATTGATCCGAAATCGGGGCCGCTTGCGTACCGGGCGCCCCGACGAAGCCGGCGATTTTAGCAGCTCGGGGCCATCAGGCGAAAGTCGCCACTTTGCACCCGGAGGCCGTGAAACTCTATACTTGTCCGGTTCAGCCGACCGTTTCTTTGTTTTGTAGCGGCGGCAACCACTGAGAGAGAGCATGGATCGTATACTTGTCCGGGGTGCCCGCACCCATAATCTGAAAAACATTGATCTGGATATTCCCCGCGACAAGCTGGTGGTGATCACCGGTCTGTCCGGATCGGGCAAGTCCTCCCTGGCCTTTGACACCCTCTACGCCGAGGGCCAGCGCCGCTACGTGGAGTCCCTCTCGACCTACGCCCGTCAGTTCCTGTCGATGATGGACAAGCCCGATGTGGACCACATCGAAGGCCTGTCGCCCGCGATCTCCATCGAGCAAAAGTCTACCTCCCACAATCCTCGCTCCACCGTGGGCACCATCACCGAGATCTACGATTACCTGCGGTTGCTCTTTGCCCGGGTGGGCGAGCCGCGCTGCCCGACCCACGGTCAGGCCCTGGAAGCCCAGACCATCAGTCAGATGGTCGACACGGTGCTTGCCCTCCCCGAAGGCAGCAAGCTGATGCTACTGGCGCCGATGATCAGCAACCGCAAGGGCGAGCACCTGCATATTTTCGAGCAGCTGCGCCGGGATGGTTTTGTGCGGGTGAGGGTCGATGGCATCGTCTGCGATCTCGACGAGGCCCCCAAACTCGACAAGAAAAAGAAACACACCATCGAAGTGGTGGTCGATCGCTTTAAAGTGCGCGACGATCTCAAGCTGCGCCTGGCCGAATCTTTCGAAACGGCGCTGAACCTGACCGGCGGCATCGCCGTGGTCAGCTCGATGGAAGAAGACGCAAAGAGCGCGGACATTGTTTTCTCCTCACTGTTTGCCTGCACCGAATGCGGGTACTCCCTGTCGGAGCTTGAGCCGCGGCTGTTTTCCTTCAACAGCCCGATGGGCGCCTGCAGCAGCTGTGACGGTCTCGGTCTGCGACAGTTTTTTGATGAGAGCCGCGTGGTGCAGCACCCGGAAGCCAGTCTGTCACAGGGTGCGATTCGCGGCTGGGATCGTCGCAGCGTTTACTACTTCCACCTTTTGACTTCCCTCGCCGAACACTACGGTTTTGATGTCGACACACCTTTCGAGGCGCTGTCGAAAACCCATCAGAACAAAATACTGCACGGCAGCGGT
>JBFHCW010000326.1:0-2732 GCA_041585035.1 Litorivivens sp. | reverse complement strand
TGGTCAGTCGGGGGCAGTTGGTCGGTGCGCTGGGCTGTGGGGACTGGGAGGAGACGCCGCGTCTGCAGAGTGCCATCGGTGAGCAGCGTCGGGTGTTCTTCTGGCAACTCTGGCGCTTCCAGAATACCGGCAGTTTGTGGCCTCAGGTTGAGCAAGCTCAGGTTGCATCGTGGCCTGCGAGTGCACGGGTCTGCAATTGTCGCGGTGTTACACGCGGTGAATTAAGCCGGGCAATACAGGGTGGTTGTCAAACTGTTACTGAAATTACTCAGGCAACCGGCGCTGCAGGTGTTTGCGGCAGTTGTGAGCCCTTGTTGCACAACCTGCTGGGTGTGCCTGAACGTCCGGCAACGTCGAACGGCTCTATCGCACTGGCTTTACTGGCCGCGTTGGCGAGCGTATTGCTGGTCGGCTTTGTACAAATCGATGTGCAGCCCAGCCCCTCCATTCAATCCCTGCCCTGGTGGGAGCGACTCTGGTCCCATTCCGACTATAAGCAATACACGGGTTTTGCTCTTCTGGGGCTGCTCGCGCTGGGTTTGCTGGTTTCCTTAAAAAAGCGCCTGTTTCCCGACAGACTGCGGGGCCATTTTGCATTCTGGCGCCTGTGGCATGTATTTAGCGGTGTAACCGCATTGGTGCTGCTTGGTGTGCATTCCGGGTTCGAGCTTGGTGACAACTTGAATCGCTGGCTGATCTTGAATTTTCTGGCGCTCAGCGCGCTGGGCGCTGTAGCGGGTCTGGTGGCCTCGTTTGAGGGGAAACTCTCTGCCCGCCTGGGCAAGCAGGCCCGGCACTGGAGCCAATGGGCACACCTACTGGTGTCATGGCCCCTGCCTGCGTTGCTCTCTTTTCATATTCTGTCGGTGTATTACTTTTGAACGCGCTCTCGACAAAAACAGTCCTCTGGAGCCTGTGGACGACGGCATTCATCGGGCTGAGCGTCTGGTTGTCCTGGCCGCTGATATTTGAAGAGCAGCAGGATATTTTCCTGGCGGGCGCCGCGACACATGGGCATCACCAGATAGAGCTGGCTTGCAATGCCTGTCACACCTCACCCTTTGGAGGCAAAGACGTGCTGCAAAGCGCCTGTATTGCCTGTCACGGAGCTGAACTCAAAGCGGTGAGTGATTCTCACCCCACCACGAAATTTACCGACCCGCGCAATGCCGACATTATCGAGCGGCTGGATGCGCGCTACTGCATTGCCTGTCACGCAGAACATCAGTTAGAGCGAACGCGACCCATGGGGGTGACACTGCCGGAGGATTTTTGTTTCGAGTGTCATGAGGATATCGGGGAGGAAAGACCCTCCCACGCTGGCATGGGCTTCGAAACCTGTGCTTCCGCAGGCTGCCACAATTTTCACGACAACCTGGCCCTCTATGAAGATTTTCTGCTGAAGCACAGCAGCGAGCCGTGGTTGCTCGAAACGCAGCGAATATTGGAGCAGCCGCCTCAGCTCGGAGACCTCGTTGCGCGGGTGGAGCCGGATGCTCCGAACTCTGTTGTGGCTGACGAGACAGTGACTGCTGATTGGCAACACTCTGCTCACGCTGCGGTTGGTGTGAACTGTAGCGACTGCCACGGCAGTGAGCAGCAGTGGCAGCCCAAGCCGTTACAGTCCGTCTGCGCGGGTTGCCACGAACAGCAATTCGCGGGATTTACTGCTGGCAAGCACGGCATGCGCTTGGCGCAGGGGCTTTCGCCAATGGTGGTGGATAACGCCCGAATTGCGATGAAACCAGAAGCGGGGCACCGCGAACTTACCTGCAACAGCTGCCATTCGGCCCATGCGTATGACCGTGAAGTCGCGGCGGTCGATTCTTGTCAGTCCTGTCACGATTCCGAGCACAGCCGGAACTATGCTCAGTCCCCTCATGCGGGCCTTGAAACGCCGGTGACCTGCGCTACCTGCCACATGCCGCGTCAGGAAAGCCCGGACGGCGGATTTCACGTGCAGCATAACCAGAGCGACAACCTGCGCCCCAACGAAAAAATGATCCGAAGTGTTTGTCTCGACTGTCACGGCCTTGGCTTTGCCATCGATGCCTTGGCAGACGAGGCCTTGATTAATCGCAATTTTACCGGTCGTCCTGCCCTCCATATTGAATCCATCGATATGGCGGTGGATCGGGCAAAAGCCGCACCGGCTCTGGATAACAGTTACCAATGATGCTTCTCAAGCAAGGAGAAAACCAATGAAAAACGTTCTAACAACTCGTGCAGCGCTATCGGTTCCCCTGTTGTGTGCCACCTTGCTGTTAACAGGTGGCTGCGGGCAGAAAGAAGCTGCAGGTATTGATCCCAAGCTGTATACCGACTCTCTGTTTGCCGTAATGAATGCAGACAGAGCTAATTACACAAAGCTGATTATCGGACGTCTGGGGCCAAAGGGGGCTGATGCGATTAAGCCGAATGAGCATTGGGAGGATCTTGCCAATGGTGCGCCCTTGCCCGCCCAGATGTTCCGTTTCGGCGCAGAAGTTGTTGCGGAAACCACCGATGAATTCACCTATTCGCTGCAATCCATCTGGCCGATTAATAGCCAGAATGCGCCGCGCACTGACATAGAGAAAGCCGGTCTGCAGCACATTGCGGATAACCCGGGCTCCAATTTCTATGGCGAAGAGCAGCTGGGAGGAGTGAATTACTTCACCGCGGTCTACCCGGACGTGGCTGTAGCGGCGCCCTGTGCGGATTGTCACAACAATCACAAGGATTCGCCTCGT
>JBFHCW010000325.1:0-2738 GCA_041585035.1 Litorivivens sp. | reverse complement strand
CGAGACTTCCTGCTCCAAACTGAGCTGCACCGCATCGCCCTCATTGATCTGCGGGGTCACTGTCAGCTTGATACCGATTTCCTGTCGGGTAATGGTCTGGAAGGGGTTATTGTTGTTGGCGCTGGCTGTTGAACCGGTGATAACCGGCACTTCACTACCCACCAGTATCGACGCCTCCTGATTGTCGAGGGTCAAGAGGCTCGGGGTGGACAGGATGTTGGATTCTGTATCACTCGCCAGAGCCGTCATCAGAGCGCCAAAACTGAAGCCATCACTTCTGATCTTGCCGACGCCCAGGGAAACGCCCTGCAGGCTGCCCAGCACACCGGCAAGCACTTCACCGCCGGCACTGGCCGCGGAGGCCACATTGAAAATACCCGCCGGTGACGCTGAGCCAAAGTTCACACCGCCAATCGGGGCTGTGCCGGAAGGGTCACCGCGGAACAACCACTGCACACCCAGCTCTTTGGCGCGGCGGTCCGTCAATTCGATAATAATGGCTTCAACCAGCACCTGCGCGCGGCGAATATCGAGACTGCTGATAACACTGGCGAGATTGCGGATGATATGAGGGCTACCCGAAAGCACCACGGAATTGGTCTGCTCATGGGCCTCAATATTGATATTGCTCTTGCTGGCGGACTCTTTCTCACCTTCCTGCTTGAGCATAGCCTCACTCACACTCTTCAGCACCGGCACCATTTCGTCGGCCTTGGCGTAGCGCAAGTAGTGAACCTTTACGTTGGAGGACGTTTTAATTTCACTGTCCAGTTCGCGAATCAGCTTCTTGAGGTAGGCGCGCGAGTTTTGGTCACCGAATATCACCAGCGTGTTGGTGCGCAGATCAGAGGTAATTATCGGCTTAGGCGTACCCTGCTCTTTGGCTTGATCGTTAATCAGTTTGGTCAGTATCCGCTCAAGCTCCTTGGCCGAGGCATTTTCCAGCGGTACCGTTTCCATAGACTGGGAGTCGGCTCTATCAACCTGCTGAATAATCTGCAGCAGACGCCGAACGTTAGATTCGCGGTCAGTAATCAGAATGACATTGGAGGCGCTGTAAGGGGTAATCACCCCGGTGCGATTATCAATAAGGGGCCGCAGCGATGGAATCAGCTTGTCCACGTCGACATTCTGCACCTGCACAATGCGAGTGATGATGGATTCGCTTTGCAGGGACTCATCCCCTTCCACCTGAACCTCAATACCCTCGATTTTCGCGGCCTGATTGGGAATGACCTTGAGAATGCCATTGCCCATATCCACCACGGCGAAGCCACTGACACCCAACTGCAACAGAAAAACCTCATACAGCTCCGAGCGGTTCAACTGCCGAGGGCTCTTTATGTTCACATCACCTTTGACGCGATCATCCATAATGATGGTCTTATCGGTGAGCTTGGCCACGGTATTAATGAATTCGCGGATATCGACCCCGCGCATATCCAGCTCAAAGGTTTCTTCAGCCACCGCGGGCATGGAAAGCAAGGCAACACTCAAGGCCAGAACACTGCAGGCCCGCCAAAAAATTTTCATCATAGATTCAGTCTTATAGTCTGCTGCTGCCCGTTGCGGCGGATTTCCACCTCAACCGACTGGCTATTGTTGACGGAGTTTAACAGATCGCTCACCGGCGCTTCACCCACCCGCAGGTTATTGATGGCGACCACCACATCTCCCGGCTGCAGGCCCAATTGGCCAAACAACCGCTTGTCGCGCCCGGGCTGCACTCGGAAGCCGAGAGTTTTCCCGTTTTCGACATAGGGCTGGGCGGAAATATAGCGGGTCAGACGCAGCGGGTTACTGTTCAGCGTCTGCTTCGGATCACCCACCAGGCGGCGAATGGAGGGATCATTGAGATTAATGGTTTTGCTGGGGTATCCATCGCGCTGAACCACTCGAACATCATTGCGACCCATGCCGCGACGCAATTTTTCCAGCTCGATTTTCTCATTACCACTGGCGCGGGAGATGATCACATAATCCGGCGCCACCGCCGCCAGGGTAATGGTCTCACTCACATCCAGCTTGTCGCCCACTTTATAGGCGTATTCCTTGCCATCGTGTTTCAGAATCGCAACGCCGGTATCACCGCCGGCAACCACTCCCATCAAGGTAATTCGCAGGTTGCTGCGTTTTACGTCCTCGCTGACCGGGGCAACCACTGCCTGACTCGCCTCACCAAACAGCGGCACAGAAACCAGGGCATTCAAATCATAGGCAGCCGGCTCAGGTGCCGCGACGGCCGCCGCTACTGCGGGTTCGCTGTCGATTTTCGCCGGGGTTAACAACAACACCAGCTCCCAGACAAGCAGCGCCGCCAACCAACCGGCGAACGCAAACAGCAGCGTACTCGTAAGGGGAATATAGCGTTGAACTGTCTGCATAAAACCTGTATCTCTTACCAGCATTGGTTCGTGAGGCTGTTGTTACGGGCACCCTGTGGTGGCCAATTGCCGATAAGCATCACAACATCGGCCGATTATTATAAAGTCTGATTGTGAAATTTCCGTTACTATACGCCCTCCAGCACAGCAATACAGCCCTATGAATGCCTTGATCAAAGCCCTGTCTTACGTCCCCATGCCCGTGCTGTACGCTCTGGCTGCCTGCCTGCGAGTCTTGGCCTTTGATATTGTCGGTTATAGGCGCAAGGTTATGGATAAGAACCTCAGGATAATGTTCCCGGACGCAAGCGATGCAGAGCGCAATCGTATCCGCCGGGCATTCCAGCGCAATTT
>JBFHCW010000324.1:0-2752 GCA_041585035.1 Litorivivens sp. | reverse complement strand
TGTATCATTGATTCCTCGGCTCGCAGCTTTACCAAAGTCGATATGCAAAACCTGGCTGATCTGGCTCAAATGGCAGAGAGGGAGCTGAATGCCATTCAGCTGGCGACACACGATTCACTTACCGGTTTGTCGAACCGTCGCGGCTTAGAGGTGCTGGCCGAAAAGGCGCTTAAATACTGCGTCAGACACAACGTTCCCGCCAGCTTGGCCTTTTTCGATATCGACAAGTTTAAAGCGATTAACGACCAGCACGGCCACGCGGCCGGCGACGAGGTGTTGAAAACCTTCTCTGCAATCATGCGTGATCAGTTTCGTGACTCCGATACCTGCGCGCGGCTCGGAGGTGACGAGTTCGTCGTACTGATGCTGGATGCCACAGAGCAACAGGCCGAGCTCGCCATTGAGCATTTCAGAGAGGCTATAGCTAAAATAGCCGACAAGGAAAAGAGGCCGTGGAGCATCACCTTCTCCAGCGGCGTCGCCCTCTACAATCCCTTCAAGCACACGTCGCTGCACCAGCTTTTGCAGGAAAGCGATCAATTGATGTACCAACACAAAGCGACGCCGTAAGCCTTAACAAACGCGCCGGGCTAAGGCTAAAGCGTGTACGGTGGTGCCGCCAAGCTTGGGCTTGCGCTCAGGGTCAAAGGGCCGCGCCCGCCATGCAATCACGTTGAAATGACACTACAATGTTGTCACCAATAAAACCAACGGATCCTAACGGTGCTAGCTTTTTTACCCCATTGGCTGCGGGGCAGCCTTAGCCTTTTGCTGATTGCCCTTTCCACCCTGTTCTGGTTTGTACCGCTGATTCTGCTGGCCTTTATCAAGCTGCTTGTTCCGGTTCATTCGGTGCGGGCAGTGTGCACCCGGCTGTTGATAGAAATCGCCACCCTCTGGATCGGATTCAATAACCGCCTGCTGGAGACCATGAACCGCATTGAGTGGGATGTCTCCGGGTTGGATCAACTCAGTCTCGACGACTGGTATCTGGTCACCTGCAATCACCAGTCCTGGGCCGATATTCTGGTGGTTCAAAAGGTGCTGCATCGCCGTACACCCATGCTGAAGTTTTTTCTGAAGCAGCAGTTGATCTGGGTTCCGGTGATCGGGGTGGCCTGGTGGGCGCTGGATTTTCCCTTTATGAAGCGCTACACCGCCGAGCAGATTGCCAGAAACCCCAGCCTGAAGGGCAAGGATCTGGAAACCACCCGCCGCGCCTGCGAGAAGTTTCAGTACACCCCGGTGGCCGTCTTTAATTTTATGGAAGGCACACGCTTTACCCCGCAAAAGCATGAGGCTCAGGATTCCCCTTACCGCCACTTGCTGAAACCAAAGGCGGGTGGCACCGGCTTCGTGCTCGGGGCGATGGGCAAGCAACTGCATACGCTGCTGAATATTACCCTTCACTATCCCGGTTCAAAGTTTGGGTTCTGGGATCTGCTCTGTGGGCGCATCAACCGGGTAGTTGTGCGTATGGACGCTGTGCCCATCCCCGAAGAATTGCGTGGCCGGAACTATCAGGAAGACGATTCCTATCGCCTGCAGGTGCAGCAATGGGTCGGTGAGCTTTGGCGAGAAAAAGACGCCTTGCTGGATGATTTGCGAAAAGAGAACGTAAGCTGACGTCAGCCGGAGTTTCCGGGTTACGAGACGTTGCGATTCAAACCCGGTGTCCAACGCGGGACCCTGGCTTCTGGTTAGCGTTGGCCTCGTGCCTGTGGGTCGCACCGGAGTATACTGCGCAGTCCGTCTATAGAGAGTGGTCATGCGCAGCCAGCAAACTCACGTTCACGCCCGCGATATCAATTGGCGCGTCCTGCGCCAACTCTGGCCCTATCTGTTTGAATTCCGTTCCCGTATAGCGCTGGCCCTGCTCTGTCTGGTCGGTGCCAAGCTGGCGAGTGTCGGCCTTCCTTTTATTCTCAAACACCTGGTGGACGATCTGGACCGGGCGAGCTCAATGCTGGTCGCCCTGCCACTGGGCCTGTTGCTGGCCTATGGCGCGGTGCGCTTTGCCAATGTGTTGTTTGGTGAATTGCGCGACACGCTGTTCGGGCGCGTCACAGAGCGGGCCATGCGTCGCATTGGTCTGAAAGCCTTTCAGCACCTGCACGCACTCGATCTGGAATTTCACCTTAACCGGCGCACCGGCGGCCTGTCGCGGGATATTGAGCGCGGCACCAATGGCATCAGTTTCCTGCTGCGCTTTATGGTGTTCAATATTGTGCCCACCTTTATCGAGATCGGCTTGGTCGTCGTTCTGCTGTGGGTCAATTACAACATCTGGTTTGCGTTGATCGTGTTACTGGCGGTGAGCTGCTACGTGGCGTTTTCGGTTTTTGCCACGGAATGGCGCACCCGTTATGTACGCGAAGCCAATGAGGCCGAGTCACGGACCAGTACCCGCGCTGTCGACAGTCTGTTGAATTTTGAAACCGTTAAATACTTCGGCAACGAAGCGTTTGAGGCGCGTCACTACGACGCAGAACTGGCAAGCTGGGAGACGGCCCGGCGCAGAAACCGCCTGAGTTTGTTTGCCCTGAACGGCGGTCAGGCGCTTATCATCGCCGCGAGCATGACCGCGGCGATGATACTGGCGGCGCAGCAAGTGCTGGCTGAGGAGATGACGCTGGGCGACTTTGTGCTGATCAACGCCTTTATGATGCAGATTTTTATGCCGCTGAACTTCCTCGGTTTTGTCTACCGGGAAATGAAAGGCGCGATGGCCAATATCGAAGCCTTGTTTGCC
>JBFHCW010000323.1:0-2753 GCA_041585035.1 Litorivivens sp. | reverse complement strand
GCCACTTATCGACTTTTCAAACTGGACGGCCTGGAGCCAGCCTGCGAGGACTACGGCCAAGCCGTCATCTACCGCGGTGGCGTTTCCGGCAGTGACGCGGTGTTTGTACTTGATGACCACCACAAGATTGAAAAAGGGCGGGTTTTTCCGGTATGCGGCAACACCTACCGCATGCTGAAAGAGTCGCGCTTTGCCCGGTATTTTGAGTTTATCGGCAACTTTGATACCCACTACGGTATCTTCCCGGATTGCGGTGACTTGATCCCCTTTCGCAGGGACGACAGCGCAGAAGCGGGAGTCTGCTGCTGATGTTGGCCCGAACGAACAGCTGGATTGCCACGTCTGCCGGTGAGCCACGCGGCTATATCGACACGCCGACACTGCGCGAACTCTGGTTTCATACCGGCACCGCCTGCAACCTGAAATGCCCCTTCTGCCTGGAAGGCTCCAAACCCGGTGACGATCGCCTGCAGTTGATGACGCTGGCAGATGTTAAGCCGTTTATTGATGAGGCGGTCGAGCTGGGCGTGGAGAACTTTTCCTTTACCGGTGGCGAGCCCTTTGTTGCACGGGAGTTCCACCGGATACTCGACTACGCACTGCAGTTTCGGCCGTGTCTGGTACTTACAAATGGCACACGACCATTGCTGCAGCGCATGGCGCAGATAGAGCCCTTATGTGACGCGCCTCATCCCCTGCGTTTTCGGATCAGTATTGATTACCCAGACAGAGAGCGTCACGAATTGGGGCGAGGTGAGGGTACGTTTGAGGAGTCCTTCCTGGCCTTGCAGCAATTGCACGCAAAGGGTTTTGAGGTCTCCATCGCGCGGCAATGGGAAGCAGAGGAAAATACTGATCAGGTAGAGGCCGAGTTTCAGAAACACTTGCGCGCCTTCGGGCTGCCTGAATCGATCCGCCTGGTGTCCTTTCCCGACTTTCTTCCGCCGGACTCGCAAGCCGAGGTGCCGGAAATTACAGAAAACTGCATGACGGAGCACCACACCGCAGAAAGCCGGGCCCAGTTCATGTGCGCCTTTAGCCGAATGGTGGTAAAGCAGGATGGCAAGTTAGGCGTCTATGCTTGCACCTTGGTTGACGATGATCCGGACTATAATCTGGGGTCGACCCTGAGGGAGAGCCTGAAGCCGCGGGTTATGTTGCGCCATCACCGCTGCTTCAGTTGTTTCAAACACGGTGCTTCCTGCAGCGAAATGTGATCGCAGGCCACCTGAGGAGAGTCTTCTGAATACGCCCAAAAAACTTCTGCTGGTCTTGGTGCTGCTTCTGTCGGGCGGTGCAATTTTTGTTTTCGATATCGGACAGTATCTGAACCTTCAGTATCTGCAGAGTCAGTTGTCAGACATTCGAGGCTATGTCACTGCCGAGCCGGTGATATCCGGCGCCATTTTTTTTGCAGCCTATGTCCTGGTTGCGGCGCTTTCATTGCCGGGCGCGGCGATCATGACGCTGGCCGCTGGGGCGATTTTTGGCCTGTGGAAAGGCGTTGTGCTGGCGTCTTTCGCTGCCAGTGTGGGAGCGACGCTCGCTTTTCTGGTTACACGTTATCTGCTGCACGATGCGGTGCAGGAAAAATTTTCAGAACGTTTAAAGGCCATAAATCGCGGCGTTGAGCGCGACGGTGCGCTCTATCTTTTCTCCATCAGGCTGGTGCCGATTTTTCCCTTCTTTGTCATCAATCTGTTAATGGCGCTCACCCCCATTCGAACCTGGACGTTTTATTGGGTCAGTCAGGTCGGCATGCTGGCGGGCACCGCTGTCTACGTCAACGCGGGCACCCAGCTGGCGCGGATTTCTTCGCCGGCGGGCTTGCTATCAACCGAACTGATTGTTGCGTTCACGCTACTGGCTCTGTTGCCATGGATTGGCAAGGCGATCGTCAATCGGGTGCAGGCCATGCGCGTGTATCGCGGCTGGCAAAAGCCGAAAACCTTCGATCGCAACCTGATTGTGATCGGGGCGGGTTCGGCGGGATTGGTCAGTGCCTATATCGCTGCGACAGTTAAAGCCAGTGTGACGTTGATCGAGCGCCACCGGATGGGGGGAGATTGTCTCAATACCGGCTGTGTGCCTTCAAAGGCCCTGATCAAAAGCGCGCAGGTGCACCACTTTGCCAATACGGCGCCGCGTTATGGTTTGAAACCGTTGTCACCGCAAGCCGACTTCGCGGCCATTATGCAGCGGGTACACTCTGTGATCAGTCGTATTGAACCTCACGACTCGGTGGAGCGCTACTCCGATCTGGGGGTGGATTGCCGCAAGGGTGAGGCGAAACTGGTTTCACCCTGGGAAGTGGAAATTCGCAGTGAGAGTGGTGAGCTGGAGCGCTTGAGTGCTCGCAGTATTATTGTTGCCTCCGGTGCCCGACCGCTGGTGCCGCCGTTTCCCGGTTTGGATGAGGTGGGTTACCTCACTTCCGATTCACTGTGGAATCTCGAAGACAATCCCGGTCGGCTGCTGGTGCTTGGCGGCGGGCCAATCGGCTGCGAGCTGGCGCAGGCCTTTGCCCGCTTGGGGGCGCAGGTGACGCAGGTAGAAATGCTGCCGCGGATTCTGCCGCGTGAAGATGCTGACGTAGCTCAAGCCGCAACAGAGGGGCTGCGTCGCGATGGCGTAGAGCTGCTTACGGGTCACAAGGCGGTGCGCTTCGCCCGTGAAGATAACGATAAGGTGCTCTACGCCGAACATCAGGGGAGCACCGTCAGGCTCGTGTTTGATGAGCTACTGGTAGCCAT
>JBFHCW010000322.1:0-2765 GCA_041585035.1 Litorivivens sp. | reverse complement strand
ATTTGAAGCGGCGCTGCCACGGCTCTCCGCTTTTCCCCACCGTTATCGCACTGGGTGGTCAGTTGGAGCTACGCACCAACTGGCGCATCTACGCAGATGAATTCTGCGCAGCGTTGAAAATTGCCGGAATTTCCAGTGAGCTGAAAAAACTCTCTGTGGATCAACCGGTTACTGCTTTCGAAAGAAAGTACAGCGAGGCCGGCCAGAGCCTGTGGCAGGTTCGAGCGCAATTGTCATCACCCCCGCCATCACCGCTATAATGCAAGAGTACCGCTGACTAAACAGATGTGCCCCAAGGGGCACACACGAGGAAGGGATCATGAGCGCCGAACCGTTCAGAACCGCGAGCACCACCGACAGCATCTGGCATACCATTCGCAGTGAGACTGCCGAAGAAGTGAAGCACGAACCGGTGTTGGCCAGCTTTCTGCACGCCACCATCCTGAATCACGATTCGCTGGAAACCGCGCTGAGTTTTCACCTGGCCAACAAACTCGATTCACCCACGGCCTCTGCCTTGTTGGTGCGGGAAGTGATTGAGAACGCGATGGCGGCTGACCCCAGCATTGGCGAAGCCATGCGCGCCGATATCGCCGCTGTAAAACAGCGCGACTCAGCCTGCGAAAACCTATCCATCCCCTTTCTTTACTTTAAAGGCTTTCACGCACTGCAGTCTTACCGCATCGCCCACTGGCTGTGGAAGCAGGGACGCGAGTCACTGGCCCTGTTTTTCCAGAACCGCATTTCCTGCGAGTTCGGCGTCGATATTCACCCGGCAGCGCAAGTCGGCAGAGGCATTATGCTCGACCACGCCACCGGCGTGGTGATTGGCGAAACGGCCGTTGTCGGCAACAATGTGTCTATCATGCAATCGGTGACGCTGGGCGGCACCGGCAAGGAGCACGGCGACCGGCACCCTAAAATTTCCGACGGCGTTCTGATCGGCGCCGGCGCGAAAATTCTCGGCAATATCCGTGTCGGCCAGGGTGCGCAGATTGCGGCTGGTAGCGTCGTATTAAAAGATGTTGAGCCACATACCACCGTGGCCGGGGTACCCGCCAAGGTGGTCGGCAAGCCGGACTGTGAGCAGCCCGCCCTGGAAATGAATCACCGGGTCTGCTGCGGGGACGATTAAGTTTCCGCCGTTTAGTCCGGCCACATAGGTTGAATCAGCGTTTGCAATTTGGCCGGTAGCCCGCAGAGCGCGCCTGTTTGTAGATCTGCTGCATTTCCGGCATCAGCGCCTGCAGGTCGAATATGCGGGTGTCGTGGGAAGGGTGGGTCGACAGAAATTCCGGCGGCTGACCATTCCCGGCCGCCGCCATGTTGTACCACAGATCAATACTCGCCTGCGGATCAAACCCGGCCTGCGCCATCAACTGAACGCCGATATTATCCGACTCCGACTCCTGCAGACGACCATAGGGCATCAGCACCCCGTATTGGGAGCCCAGGCCCAGTGCCGCCATGACGGCCTGCTGGCCTGCACCTTCGCCAATCAGGGCGCCGACAATCTGCTGACTGGACTGGGACACAAACTGCATCGACATGCGCTCCGCGCTGTGTTTTGCCAGCACGTGGCCGACCTCGTGGCCGATCACCGAAGCCAGCTGATCCTGATTCTTGGCCACATCCAGCAAACCGGTATGCACACCAATTTTCTTGCCGGGCACTGCAAAGGCATTGGCGCTCTTGTCGTCAAACACCACCACTTCCCATCCGGTGCGATCGCCCTCCGGCAACGTACGGGTGATGGCATCAGCCACGCAGCTCACGTATTGGTTTACCTCGCCGCCTCGCTCAACAGGTGCCTTCTGCTTCATCTCGTCAAAAGCTGTCGCGCCCATATTGGACATTTCCGCATCGGAAAAAATCACCAGCTGACGCCGTCCGGTCGGCGAGGTGGTACAGGCGGCAACCAGCAGTGCCACAGAAAGCAGTATCAGGGGTCGCTTCATGGAGTTATCCTTGCGCTTGTAACGGGAATGGGTCGCATATTATCACAGGCTTAGGCACCGCTGAGCCATTGCCGGATCAGTCAGAGATGCCTTATTAACACTATGCGAAAGGTTTGGTATGAACACACAGCTCGAACGCTGCCCCTGGTGTGGAGACGATGAACTTTACTGCAGCTACCACGACCAAGAATGGGGTGTGCCATTAAACGATGAACGTAAACTGTTTGAGTTTCTAGCCCTCGAATCGGCCCAAGCCGGGTTGAGCTGGATCACTATACTGCGCAAACGCGAAAACTACCGCAAAGCCTTCAGCAATTTTGAGCCGCAGAAAGTTGCCCGCTTTAGTCCATCCCGCGTGGAAAAGCTGCTGACGAACGCCGGGATCGTGCGCAATCGGGCGAAGATCGAATCTGCAATTAACAACGCTCGCCGCTTTCTCGACGTGCAGGGCAGTCACGGCAGCTTTGGCCACTACCTGTGGGACTTCGTCGACGGCGCCCCTATACAAAACCGGCATAAAACACTGAAATCTGTGCCCGCAACCACACCGCTATCGGATACCCTTGCAAAAGATCTGAAAAAACGCGGTTTCACCTTCGTCGGCAGCACCACCATCTACGCCTTTATGCAGGCAACCGGCATGGTGAATGACCACCTTGTGAGCTGTCCCCGCCACGCCGCCTGCGCGGAACTGGCAGAAAGCTTCACAGTCTGAGCCAGAAAGGAGATTTCCATGCGCACGCTTAGTTTCCCCGCATTTCCCGCCCTGCTCGCACTCCTGCTGACGGCCTGCTCTTCTGTTCCCGT
>JBFHCW010000321.1:0-2766 GCA_041585035.1 Litorivivens sp. | reverse complement strand
CCGCGTTTCTCGGCGTCTTCTATGATGCCGATGGCGAGTCGATCTTTGACCGATGACAGGGGATTAAAGAACTCGCATTTGACGTACATGGTCACGTGATCCGGTGCCAGCCGGTTCAGTTTGACGACGGGGGTATGGCCAATGGTGTCGAGAATGGAATCGTGAATCATTGCGGGCTCCGATTGTGTGAAATCGTGGTGGTAACTGGAAAAGACTACGCCTTTCCAAACAGGAATTCGACTATCGTTTTGCTACCATCACACGGAATGAATACGCTGCCGGACTATGCGCGTGACCTATATCAAAACCAACCAGACGTCTTTTGATGACGCGCTGATGGCAGAAGCGCAGGGGCTTGACTGGCTGCGGCGGCATCTGCCGGCCGACAAGGTCTCGGTGCCGGTCGTCTATGAGGTGAATGCCTCAGAAATGGAAATGGAACAAATTCAGGCAAGCGCGCGCTGGACCACCGCGCTGGCCGAGGCCCTTGCCGAAGGGCTGGCGGCGATGCATCGCAAACCTCAGCCTTATTACGGTTTTGAGGAAGATAATTACATCGGGCTGAACCCCCAGAGCAATCGACGCCACGAAGACTGGGGAATGTTTTTTCTAAACGAGCGCTTGCAGCGGCAGGTTGCACTGATTCGTGACCGCAAAAGGCGCGCTCACTGCCAAGCCCGCTTGGAGTTCGGCGCTGAGCGGCTGGTTGCCTTTCTCAACCGGCACTGCGCGCAAGCAAGCTTGGTGCACGGTGATCTGTGGGGCGGCAACTGCCTTTGTGACGGCGAGCGTGTTTGGCTGATAGACCCCGCAGTGCACTTTGCCGACCGGGAAGTCGATATCGCCATGACAGAATTTTTCGGTGGCTTTCCTTCGAGCTTCCTAAAAGCCTACAATCACCTCTTCGCGCTGAGCGAGAAGTACTCGCTCAAGCGAGAGATCTACAATCTTTATCACGCGCTCAATCACTACAACCTGTTTGGCGAAAGCTATTGGGGCGAATGCGAGCGCGGTTTTCGAGCAATTGAATCACTGTAGGAAGCTGACATGGCACTGACGCTGGACTGTAACGATGGCAAAGCCCTTTTAACGATGGCCGAGGACGGAAAATTCAACCCGGATAGCCTCGCTGCGTTCAACGGTGCACTGGATAAAGTGCTGGAAGACGACAGTGTTACGTTGCTGATTATCACCGGAAGGGAAAAGAGCTTCTCTCAGGGGTTGGATCTGGATTTTCTCGGCAAGGCCGAGCCGGCCGAGGCCATCGGTTTTGTCAAAGACTGCATGCACATGGTGGCGCGCCTGCTCCAGTTTCCGGTGCCGGCGGTAGCGGCAATCAACGGCCATGCCTTCGGTCTCGGCTTTATGATCCCGCTGGCCTGTGACTACAGTGTTATGCGCGCCGACAGAGGCTTTATGTGCCTGCCGGAAATTGACCTTGGTATGACGCTGGAAGCCGGAATGAATGCGCTGGTCACGAGTAAGTTGCAGGGCAGGGTACTGCGCGACGCACTGCTGACGGGCAAGCGCTTTGGGGGTGAGGATGCTGCCGAGGCGGGTATTGTCGATGCGGCAACCACCATTGATCAGCTGCTGGCGCGTGCCGAAGAGCTGGCGCAGCCGATGCGCGGCAAGGATCGCAAAACCCTGGCGGGCCTTAAAGCCGACATTCATCGGCCAATACTGACCGTCATTGAGCAGCCGGTGGCGATGTAATCACGAAGCCGCACGGACAAACCGACTTCGGCCCTTTTGCCATTGCCCTTGCCTTTGTCCCGGGGCCTTGGCATGGTGGCGAACCCGATTGACTGAAACCACGCTATGCGATTCCTGTTCCTGCTGTTTGTAGGTATACCCATTCTGGAAATGTGGCTGCTGATAGAAGTCGGCACCCGGATTGGTGCGCTGCCTACTATTGCACTGGTGGCCCTGACCGCCTTTATAGGCGTAAACCTGTTGCGCCAGCAGGGGTTCAGCACCCTGACTCGCGCTCAGGCGCGGCTCAATGCCGGCGAAGTGCCTGCCACTGAAATTCTGGAAGGTCTGTTTCTGGCTGTCGGCGGAGCCTTGTTGCTGACCCCCGGCTTTTTCACCGACACGGTCGGCTTCTGTTGCCTGATCCGTCCGATTCGCCGGCGCATCATCGATCATATGCTGCGCTCGGGAATGATGCAGACGCAGGCGCACTTTCAGCAGGGCGGCGGTGCTCACCGGCCGGGCCCGGATTCGCCCGAGCAGGGGCCAAGCACCCGGGTTGATCGGGACGGACATGTCACCATCGACGGCGACTATAAGCGCGAAGAGTAAAAAAATTCTCCTCCAGCCCTTGAAAGCCGACAAAGCGGCCCCATTTCCCTAAGCGCAGGTGGCCCTCCATAGTCATTTTTTTCTCCTTGACTCGGGGTGCTTGCGACCTATTATTAGCACTCTCGATAGGGGAGTGCTAAACCGGCTGCGCCGCAGGCCAAACGCAGGTCCGGCTGGTCATAACCTAAACTTAACATTAAGACCTTGATTTAAAGGGAGATTTTGCAAATGAAAATTCGTCCGTTATACGATCGCGTTGTCGTTCGTCGCAAGGAAGAAGAGCAGACATCGGCTGGCGGTATCGTGCTGCCGGGCTCCGCGAAAGAGAAGCCGAACCAGGGCGAAGTTGTCGCCGTGGGTGAAGGCAAGTTGCTGGAAAACGGCGAACTGCGCCCGGTGGGTGTAAAAGCGGGCGATCAGGTGATCTTCGGCCAATACTCAGGCAGCACCGTTAAAGTG
>JBFHCW010000320.1:0-2768 GCA_041585035.1 Litorivivens sp. | reverse complement strand
GAACTGGGGGCGGTTGCCCAGTTTGCCGGTGGTGTGCCGGCGATGTGTGACGGCGTTACGCAGGGGCGGGAGGGGATGGAATTGTCCCTGTTCAGCCGCGATACCATTGCCATGGCGACCGCTGTGGCCCTGTCTCACGATATGTTTGACGGCGTGCTGGCGCTGGGGGTGTGCGACAAGATTGTGCCGGGGCTGGCAATTGGGGCGTTGGCGTTTGGGCATCTGCCTGTGGTGCTTGTGCCAGCGGGGCCGATGGAGTCGGGCTTGCCCAATGCCGAGAAAGGCCGGATTCGACAGCTCTATGCGGAAGGCAAGGTCGGTCGTGAGGAATTGTTGAAAGCCGAAAGCGAGTCCTACCACAGTGCTGGCACCTGCACCTTTTACGGTACGGCCAACAGCAATCAGATGCTGATGGAGATTATGGGCATGCAGCTGCCTGGCAGCTCCTTTGTGAATCCGGGTATGCCGCTGCGCGAGGCGCTGACCCGAGCCGCGGTTGCTCGCCTCAATGCCATCTCGCCCTTATCGCCGGACTTCCTTGCTCTCGGTGAGATGATCAATGAAAAGAGCATTATCAATGGCATTGTTGGCTTACTGGCTACAGGCGGGTCTACCAATCACACCATTCATCTGGTGGCCATTGCGCGCGCTGCCGGGGTGCTGATCGACTGGCAGGATATGGCTGACCTGTCGGCGGCGGTTCCGCTGCTGTGCCGCATCTACCCCAACGGTCTGGCCGACGTGAATCACTTTCAGGCGGCGGGTGGCATGGCGCTGTTGATCAGAGAGCTGCTGGATAACGGTCTACTGCACGAGGATGTCGCCACCGTAGCGGGCGAAGGCGGCCTGCGCCGCTATTGTGATGAGCCCTTCCTGACGGCAGACGGTGCTGTTGAGTGGCGTCCGGGGCCAAGCAAGAGTCTGGACAGCGATATTATTGCGGATTGCCGGAAGCCCTTCAGCAAGGAAGGTGGCTTGCGTCTATTGAAGGGTAATCTCGGGCGCTCGGTCATCAAACTGTCGGCGGTGAAGCCAGAGCACCGGGTAGTGCGGGCGCCTGCAGTAATTTTCGAAGATCAAAACGAGGTAAAGGCCCGTTTTGATGCCGGCGATCTGGACCGCGATTTTATTGCCGTG
Source organism: Litorivivens sp. (assembly GCA_041585035.1). Lineage (GTDB taxonomy): Bacteria > Pseudomonadota > Gammaproteobacteria > Pseudomonadales > Spongiibacteraceae > Litorivivens. The sequence goes on along the minus strand of JBFHCW010000320.1, from coordinate 1,631 downwards.
GTGCGTTTTCAGGGCCCCAAAGCCAACGGCATGCCCGAACTGCACAAACTGACCCCGGTATTGGGGGTGTTACAGGACCGTGGCTACAAAGTGGCTCTGGTTACAGACGGTCGCATGTCGGGTGCCTCGGGCAAAGTGCCGGCGGCCATACACCTGATTCCCGAGGCTCTGGACAGCGGGCCTATCGCCCGCCTGCGCGACGGTGACATGCTGGAACTCGATGCCGAGCAGGGCATATTGCGGGTGCTGGAAGAGGCGGCCATCGACAGAATGCCGGTCGACTATCAAGGTGGTCATCAACAGGGCATGGGACGTGAACTTTTCGCCGGTTTTCGCCGGCTGGTAAGTGATGCCGAAGCTGGTGCTTCCGTGCTGGAGGTGTAAGCTCAAACCTCATGAATACAGGAGGTTCCATGTCTGACCCCTTTGATATCGTCATCTTCGGTGGCGCCGGCGATTTGACCTATCGTAAGTTGCTTCCCGCGCTTTATCGAACGGTGGCTGAGGGCAAGCTACCGTCAGGTTCTCGCCTGATCGCCTGCTGTCGCAATCCCGCTGATGTTGCGGGTTATTACGAGCGTGCAGATGAGGCATTGCGCGAGCATTTGTCGGAGGGCGAATACCGGGCCGATTGTGCCGAACAGTTTAAGCAGCATCTGCAGCCGTTTGAGTTGAATATCACTGAGGCCAATCACTGTTGGCAGGCGATGGCTGAGTTACTCGACAGTGAGGCCGAACGGGTTCGTGTTTATTATCTCGCTATTCCTCCGACGCTGTTCGGAGAGTGTTGCCATCACTTGCACACTTTCAAGTTAATCAACCATCACAGTCGCGTGGTAGTTGAAAAACCACTGGGCTATAACGCCGCCAGTGCAAACGACATTAACGACGAAATTGCCCGCTATTTTGAGGAATCGGCGATCTACCGGATAGATCACTACCTCGGTAAGGAAACTGTTCAGAACCTGATGGCCTTGCGGTTTGCCAATGTCATTTTTGAGCACCTGTGGGATGCCAAAAGTATCGATCACGTCCAGATCAGTATCTCGGAAACCGTCGGCCTGGAAGGGCGGGCGGGCTTTTACAATGAAGCTGGCGCCCTGCGCGATATGGTGCAAAACCATTTGCTGCAATTGCTTTGTCTGGTGGCGATGGAATCACCGCACAAAATGAAAGCCAGCAGTATTCGCGCGGAAAAGGTAAAAGTGCTGGAGGCTTTGCGCCCTCTGCGTGGTGAAGACGTGCTGCGTAACACCGTGCGCGGTCAGTATGTTGCGGGCAATCACAATGGCAAACTGGTGCCGGGCTATCTGGAAGAGCTGGGTGAAGCCGGCAGCAATACCGAAACCTTTGTGGCTCTGCGCGCTCATATTGATAACTGGCGCTGGGCGCGGGTGCCGTTTTATCTGCGGACCGGCAAACGCATGAAACAGCGCTGTGCGGAAATCGTGATTCATTACAAGGAGGTATCGCATCGTGTCTATCCGCAGGAGGCGGGGCCACTGACTCCCAACCGTTTAATCATTCGTCTGCAGCCCGAGGAAAGTATTCAACTGACGATGATGGCGAAGGATCTGGATACGCTGGATATGCGCCTGCAGCCTGCGACACTCAATCTGAATTTTTCTGAT
>JBFHCW010000319.1:0-2770 GCA_041585035.1 Litorivivens sp. | reverse complement strand
CGCGGGTAATTTCAGCAATATCACCCTCTTCCAGATAGACAAAGCGGTCGGTTACCTGCCGCAGTGCCAGCTGATCCGAAGCCAGAAAATTTTCGCCAAAACCCAAACCCAGCACCAGAGGGCTACCGCTGCGGGCGCAGACAATACGACCCGGCTCATCGGCGTGCACGATCGCCAGACCGTAGGCGCCTTCCAGACGGGGAATCGCGGCTTTGACCGCAGCCAGCAAATCGTTGCCCTGCTGCATCAGGTGGGCGATCAGGTGGGCAATGGTTTCGGTGTCGGTTTCCGACACGAACTGATAGCCCTGACGGCTCAGTTCCTCGCGCAGGGCTTCGTGGTTTTCAATAATACCGTTGTGCACGACCGCGAGTTTGTCGCCTGAGAAGTGCGGGTGCGCGTTCAGTTCGGTGGGTTTGCCGTGGGTTGCCCATCGGGTATGGGCTATACCGGTGTGGCCGGCCTGCTTGGACGTTAACGCCTGCTCCAGGGCAGCAACCTTTCCGACCTCCTTGCGAATCGACAGCTTTCCCTGATTCAGCAGTGCGACACCGGCCGAATCGTAGCCCCGGTATTCCAGTCGTTTCAGGCCCTCAATAAGAATATCGCTTATATCGCGATCGGCTACGGCGCCGACAATCCCGCACATGGTATGTCCTTAATCTGTTTTTTTGGTCGGCCGTTTCCAGCCGCTTATATTGCGTTGTTTACCGCGTGCCACCGCCAGTTCGGCCTCGGCGACATCACCGGTAATGGTAGAGCCCGCCCCCACAGTCGCATTTTTACCCACCGATACCGGCGCCACCAGCGAGGTGTTCGAGCCAATAAAGGCACCATCACCAATGACGGTTTTGGATTTGTTCACGCCATCGTAGTTACAGGTTATCGTGCCGGCACCCACATTCACGTTTTCACCCAGTTCGCTGTCACCGATATAGCTAAGGTGATTGACCTTGCTACCGGTACCCAGCACGGCTTTTTTGGTTTCAACAAAATTGCCAATCTTGGCTTTCGCCGACAATACCGTTCCCGGGCGCAGCCTGGCAAAGGGGCCGACATCGCAGTCTTTGCCCACAACCGCGTCTTCGAGCACGGAGTTGGCCTTAATTGTACTGCCATCGGCCACCCGACTGTTAATCAGGACACAGTTGGGGCCTATTTGCACGTTATCGCCGATTTCGCAGTGGCCTTCAAACACGCAATTAACGTCGATGTAGCAATCCTGACCGACCTTCAGATCACCGCGAATATCGAGGCGACCGGCGTCAGCCAGTGTGGCGCCCTCTGCCATAACGGCCTCGGCACAACTGCGTTGATAATAGCGCTCCAGTTCATTGAGTTGGGCACGGTTATTGACCCCCTGCACTTCCCAGGGCGTTGCCGGCTGGCAAACTTCGATGGCAATGCCATCGCCAACCGCCATTTCGATGATGTCGGTGAGATAGTATTCGCCCTGGGCATTGTCACAGCTGAGCCTGGGCAGCCACTGCTTGAGGTGTTTCCCCGTCACGGCCATGATGCCCGTGTTCACTTCCTGAATCGCAAGCTGCTCGAAGCTGGCGTCTTTCTGCTCGACAATGGCAACAACGCTGTCGTTTTCGCGAATGATACGGCCATAGCCACTAGGATCATTCAGGTTGGTAGTGAGCAGGCTCATCGACTCATCACTGCACTGTGCAACGAGTTTATCGAGTGTTTCCGGGGCGATAAGGGGCACATCCCCATAGAGAATCAGTACGCGACTATCATCGTCCAGGTTCGGCAGCGCCTGCGCTACGGCATGGCCAGTGCCCTTTTGTTCAGTCTGGTCTACCCAGGAAACCCGGTCAAACGCCGCTTTGACATGATCGGCGCCATGGCCGACAACAACGTGGATGGTATCGGCAGCAATGCGCCGCGCAGCATTGATTACGTGGCCGAGCATTGGCGTGCCCGCGATGGCGTGCATGACCTTCGGCAGTTGCGAGCGCATTCGAGTGCCTTTTCCGGCGGCGAGGATGACGACTTCTGTTTTCACGGGCGTTCCTTTGGTATCAGTTTCGCGGTGAATCCGAACAGTTATTAAACAAAAAAAGGGTGGCCATCAGCCACCCTTTATTGATTCTCTTCCTAACACAGAAGTTTCTGCGCTGAGAAATAATTACTTTTTCAAGTTCTTGCGAATCTGCTGCAGCGTGCGCATCTGTGCGGATGCGGCAGCCAGTTGGGCAGCGGCACGCGAGTAGTCGATTTCACTGCTCTGGTTGGTCATCGCGTGGGCGGCAGCTCGCTGCGCTTCAGCAGCGGCAGCTTCGTCCAGATCGCCGGCGCGAACCGCGGTATCTGCAAGAATGCTGATCGTGCCTTTCTGCACTTCCAGGTAACCGCCGGAGACGTAGAAGATTTCCTCTTCACCGCCATCCTTGATGACACGAACCGGGCCCGGCTCCAACGCAGTCAGCAGAGGTGCGTGACCGTAGCTAACACCCAGATCACCGAGTGTGCCGTGCGCGACAACCATCCTGGCCAGTCCGGAGAAAATCTCCTCTTCCGCACTTACGATGTCGCAATGTATGGTCATAGCCATGTTCTAACCTCGTTGCTAGCGAACGCCCCGATAAAGATACCGGGGCATTCATGCCTACGCGGAAGAGCCTTACAGCGTCTTCGCTTTCTCAATTGCTTCGTCGATGGTGCCGACCATGTAGAAAGCCTGCTCGGGCAGATCATCGTGCTGACCGTTCAGGATTTCCTGGAAGCCGCGAATGGTTTCTTTCAGCGAAACGTACTT
>JBFHCW010000318.1:0-2781 GCA_041585035.1 Litorivivens sp. | reverse complement strand
TATAGGCGCAAGGTTATGGATAAGAACCTCAGGATAATGTTCCCGGACGCAAGCGATGCAGAGCGCAATCGTATCCGCCGGGCATTCCAGCGCAATTTCAGCGAAGCGGCCATTGAAACCCTCAAGGGCTTCAGCATGAGCGAGGACGAGCTGCGAGATCGCGTCACGATTGAAAACCCGGAACTGCTAGCACCCTTTATCGAAGGGCAGCAATCCATGCTCATTCTGACCCTGCATCAAAGCAATGTCGAATGGATGGTCGGGCGTATTTGTCTCGCGCTGCCCTGCCCGGTGGCCGGCGTTTACAAACCCCTGCACAATGCACGGATGGATAGCATCATCAAAGCGGGACGCGCCCGCTTTGGCAAACCCGTCCCCATCAAAAACGTCGCGCGTGAAGTACTTCGTCAGCGCAAATCCTTTCGCGCCATGCTGCTGGCCGCCGACCAATCGCCCATCAGCCGCGAAAAGCGATTCTGGCATCCGTTCTTTAGTCAGCGCGCACCCTTTTACTATGGGCCGCAGACCATTGCAGAAGCCGGCCAATCGGTCGTTATCTTCGCTCACCCGCGCCGGATTAGCCGTGGCCGCTACAGTATTCGCTGGGAAATACTGGCTGAACCGCCTCACACCAGCGGCGGCACAGAAATACTGGAACGCTTTATTGAGGCCTGCGAACGCTCTGCCCGGGAACAGCCGGAAACCTGGTGGCTCAGCAACAAAAAGTGGAAGAAAGCCAAGCCTTGGGAGGCCGAGGCATCCACGCCGGGCTGAGCCCAACCCGGCAACGTCAACAGCGATGGCAAGCCCCGTCGTATCTGCTAGAATCGGCGACTTCACTCAGCCCGCCACCCTCAACATCCTCTGACGCAAGGGGTGATCGGCTTCGTATTTGATACAGCCTGCGCGCGCATTATCAGGACATACCAGCATGAGTCTTGCCGACACCGTTTTGGCGGTTAATAACGATCTTCCCATCCGCACCGATTCCGCAGTGCACAGCGGTAAAGTACGCTCGGTATACTGGCTGACAGAGGCTGACAGCCGCCGACTGATCGCCGAGAAAGGCTACGATGTGGCCGCCGATGCCCCGCTGGCCATTATGGTTATCAGCGACCGCATTTCAGCCTTCGAATGTATCTGGCAAGGCGAAGGCGGTCTGCAGGGGGTACCGGGCAAGGGCGCGGCTCTCAATGCCATCGCCAATCACTGGTTCAAGCTGTTTCGCGAACAGGGTTTGGCCGACAGCCATATTCTCGATATCCCCCACCCTTTTGTCTGGATTGTACAGAAAGCCCGCCCGGTGATGATTGAAGCCATTGCCCGCCAGTATATTACCGGCTCCATGTGGCGGGCCTACGCCAAGGGCGAACGCGAGTTCTGCGGCATTGCGGTACCCGACAATTTACAGAAGGACCAGAAGCTGCCGGAGCTGTTGATCACCCCCTCCACCAAAGGCATTCTTAAAGGCCTGCCCGGCGTACCGGAACAGGATGACGTGAACATCACCCGCGCCAACATCGAAGACAACTACGCCGCCTTCAATTTTGCCTGCAAGACTGATATCGACCTCTACGAAAAACTGCTCAGCGAAGGCTTCAACCTGATCAGCAAAGAGCTGACAAAACTGGACCAGATTTTTGTGGATACCAAGTTTGAGTTTGGCTACGTCACCGACAAGGCCGGCAATGAAAAACTCATTTACATGGATGAGGTCGGCACACCGGATTCCTCGCGCATCTGGGATGGCGAGGCCTACCTACAAGGCAAAATCATCGAGAATTCCAAGGAAGGTTTTCGCCAGCTGCTGATAAGCCATTTTCCGGACCCGGATATACTTCTGAACAAAAACCGCATGACGGAACGCACCGCACTGGCGCGCGACAATGCCTTGCCTGAAGCCGTTATGCTGCAGGTGTCCAGGACTTACGTAGATATCGCGGAAAAGATCACCGGAGAAAAAGTGCCGCTGTCGGACAATCCAAAAGCCGAGATTGTTGAGATTCTGCGCGATCAATACGGGCTGATCGATTGAGCGGACGCTGCGCCGGATAACGCTGCTAACCCTAGTTTATCGCCAGCCAGTCAAAGCCGGCTTCCTGATCCGCAGACAGCACCGCTTCGCAGTGGGTCATCACGGCCCCCAGCGCCTGCTCTGCCAGCGTGACGGTGTTGTTCTTCTCGCTGATATGCGCCATCACCAGATGCTGCAAGCGGGCCTGCTCCACCATCGACAGTAGTTGCGCCGCCTGATGATTGTTCAAATGCCCCCAATCCCCCCCAACCCGACGCTTCAGACTCGGCGGATAAGGCCCAACCGCCAGCATGTCACTGTCGTGATTGAATTCCAGCACCAGCGCATCGCAGTCCCGATACTGCTCGACCACAAAGGGCGTAATACTACCCAGATCCGTTAGCAGACCGAGTCGCCGCCCACGGTTGGCAAACACGTACTGGCAGGGTTCGCGCGCATCGTGCGGCACGGCCACCGCAGAGATCTCTATATCTCCGACAACAAAAGTGCCGTGGGTATTCACTTCGCACAGATCCGGCAGCCCGGCCACGCCCTCGTACTGGGCTGTGCCGTGACTGGCGTAAACCGGTAAACCGTATTTGCGAGCCAGGGGACCGACTCCCTTGATATGGTCCGAATGCTCATGAGTCACCAGAACGGCACTCAAATCATCTACGCTGCGACCAAGCCGCGCCAGACGTCGCTCGGTTTCCTTGACGGTAAAGCCGCAGTCGATCAGCAGGCAGGTATCACCGGATTCAACCAGT
>JBFHCW010000317.1:0-2789 GCA_041585035.1 Litorivivens sp. | reverse complement strand
CGACGGCTCACCGCTGCGACTGCTGGAGATCGACTGGTCATCCGACACCATTTACTACAGCCAGGACATACGCTTTGTCAGTGAATGGGAAAGTCCCTTCCAACTGATCGCCGGCCTGTACTACGGCTATGAAGATCTGGGGCTGCAAAATATCTACTGCATCTTCGAAGACTTACCGGACACGCGAGTGGGTGAAGAAAACCCGGATGCGATTGGCCTGGCGCCCTTTCTGGTGGGTTTCGGTTGCGTCGATCAACGCCTGCGCACCGAGAAAGACAGCCGCGCTGTTTACGGCCAACTGCGCTTTGAGCCGACCGACAGACTCGGCTTCGATCTGGGCGTGCGCTACACCGAAGATCGCAACGATATGCCCTACTACAATACCTCGCGCTTAGACTACGACGGCACGCCCATCGGCACCTGGGTTCCGGGCAACCCTACAGGTCGCGACGAAGCCTTCACGCCGCTTATCGTATCGCCCAACCAGATTGACTTCTGTCTGGCTAACCCCTCTGCCTGCACCGCCCCTCCGGGCTACACCCACGGCGATTACACACTCGCCTCACAAGACCCGCTGGAAGCACTGGAGAAGGAATGGACCGGCAAACTCGGCGTGGACTATGCACTGACACCCGATATCCTGCTCTACGCCTCCTACAGCCGGGGCTATCGCAGCGGCAGCTATAATGGCGGCGTCTATTACCTCGAACGGGATATCGACGACGCCTACGCCCGCCCGGAGTTTATCGACGCCTATGAAATGGGCATCAAGGCTGATCTGCTCGACGGTCGCGCGCGCTTCAATGCCGCCGCCTTCTACTACGACTACACCGACCAGCAGTTTGTAAACGTGGTGGGTATTTCCGTCTTTCTGGAAAATGCCGGCGCGTCAGAAATTCAAGGGGTAGAGGCGGAATTTCAATATCAGGTCAACGAACGCCTGTTTCTGAATGCCGGCGTTGGTCTGCTCGATACCCGCTACAAAGAATTGATGCTGGCTGACACCACCACCCTGGCCAACCCGGAGGATCAGGTGGATCTTGCGGGGAACGATTTGATTTCCGCGCCGGATGTAAACTTTAATCTGTCAGTAGACTGGGACGTGCTGGTAACCGACTACGGCTACCTCTCGCTGAACGTCAACGGCTCCTACCAAAGCAAGCAGTGGTTCAGCGCCTACAACGACAAAGCCGAATACGAAGCTACCAAACAGGATGCCTACCACCTGCTCAACGCGCGATTGAGCTGGTTCTCGGCGGACGACAGGTACAGTCTAGCGGCCTTCGTGAAAAACCTCGAGGACGTGGAATACGATTACTACGCCATCGACCTGCAGGCTTCTTTTGGCTACACCTATTTTCTCTCCGGGCCGCCCAAAAGCTGGGGCGTGGAAGCGAGCTACCGCTTTTAAGGCGCCGCTAGTCAGACTGTTCCGGGGCGGGCTGTGGCCGGTACCAGATCGCGGACGTTACCGCCCGCTCTTGTATCGACACGGGATCTACCGGATCCAGGCCCACCTTCACTGCATCGTAGGTTGACCAGCGGGGCGTGGGTATCTCAATCACGCGGGCGTAATAAAATGCTTCGCGCCGTGGATCGAAATCCGGATCAGTCCAGACAGCAGCAAGCTGCGCAGCACCGATACTGTTGTGATAGGTAGCGGTTTTCGCATCCACGGTATTGCCCACTGCTGGCACCTTGCCGGTGACGGGGTCGGGCTGACGTTGATCGGAGAGAGCCACGTCGTAGATCTTTTCATGCGAGTGGCCGCGCTCATCCACCCAGCCCTTAATCATCTGGATACGATCGAGATTCCCGCTCCTTGGGTCTTTTAGTGCCCATACGGCAAAACTCGGCGCATCGCCTTCAGCCATGGGTAAGTCGCCGCCCATAGGGACGCCAGTTTTCTCCGCCAGCTCGATGCGATTGTCTCGTTCAGCCAGATCGTTTGGATAATTCCAGCCACCGAAAAAACGCACCGTTATACGCGGGCCTGAGGTGGCATACGTTTCCTTGCGGCGCATGGCATCGAAGAGGGAATCCCGGGTATTTTCCTCGGCCCACACGGCGGCCAGACCCGCGGCACTCCACTGTTTTCCCAGCACCCTCTCCTCTGGCAACAGCATGCTCCGGCCCAGGCGGATGCCTGCGCTGCCATCCAGCAGGGGCAACTTGCCGTGATAGTTGTCTTCCTCTGCCGGCGAGGAGGCATTGTGCCCGTCGGTGCTGCCGATCACGCCAAAACGGTAGGGATTAAAGCCCTCTGTGTGCGCCATCTCTATACCCGTGCGCAGGGCATCGCGGATATAACTCCCCTGCGGACGGGACTGGGTGAGCTTTTGCGACAGCAAATGATCGTAAATCTCGAAGCCGGCAAAAGCATCTTCCTCGGAGTTCAAAGGGTGGGTCTCTGAGGAGCCCTTAACCTGAAAGATTTCACTGAGCGGTTCATTGTTCATTCGGCGCTGCGCATAATCTGCGTCAAAGGCACTGCCATCGTAGGCCACCCGGTCATACATCCGGCCACCGCTGACATTGCCGTTGTGGGGAATGGCGAGATTGTCCATGCCCTCGGCACGCTGCTGTTCGAGCGCTGTCCAGAGATCTCGCGGGTCCTCTGAGTCCACCGAACTGAAGGGCACACCGGGTACGTTTTCGCTGCGGTAAATCACGTTCCGGTGCAGGTTTCGATCCTCCGGCATGGAACTCCATTCGTAGCCGACGAAGGCGGTAAAACGCCCCGGTTCGTTGAACTGTTGGGCCGTATCAATAATCTGCTGCCAGGCCTG
>JBFHCW010000316.1:0-2821 GCA_041585035.1 Litorivivens sp. | reverse complement strand
GGGATTTACCCAAGCCATTACCAGCGCCGGTTACAATTGCTACTTTGCCATCAAAACGTACAGACATTATTTTGTTCTCCCTTATGCAACCATTTGTACGGTGAGCCACTCGGCGATCAGCGCCGGTTTGCTTTCACCTTCTATTTCTACTGTCACCTCAGACTTCATTCGAAATTGTCCGGGCTTGGTCTCGTCAATTTCCAGCACCTTGGCTTTTGCACGAACCCGCTTACCTGCTTTTACCGGGGCCAGAAAACGGATTTTATCGAAGCCGTAATTGATTCCCATCTGAAAGCCGTCAATCACAAAACTGTACTGCTCGGAAAAATGCGACAGCAGTGACAGGCTGAGAAAACCGTGGGCGATGGTTCCACCAAAAGGCGTTTCCTTGGCTTTATCCGGATCGATATGAATAAACTGATGATCCAAAGTGCAGTCAGCAAACTGGTTGATGCGCTCCTGCGAAACCTCCAGCCAATCGGAGGGTTCGGTTTCCTTGCCTATCCAGCTTTGCAGATCTTCTTTTTTGACGACTTGCATGGGTCTTCTCCTTGTCTACGTGCAGAAATTTAGAACCACTCATCCTTCATATCGAAACAGGTGCTGTCGAGATCTACCAACACTTTTGACCAGACTTCAATCAAAGGCAGTTCATAGCGGAAGAAATAGCGCATGGCCTGTAACTTGCCCTGGTAAAACGCAGGTTCAGCGTCGAGCTTTGCCTGCGCCACCAGGCCCTGCTTTAACCACAACCAGGCGATGACCACGTGGCCGAACATATCCAGATATTTCACCGAATTGGCCAGTGCCAGATCAATCGGCTTTTCCATCATGGCGCCGAGCAGACTTTCGGTGGTGCGCTGCAGTGTCGCCAGCGCAGCGCTCAATTGTTGCGCTTCAGCGCTCAATTCACCCGCGGTGGCTTCCGCGATGGTTTTTTCAATTTCCGAGATACAGGCTTTGTACCCCGCCAGATTATTCATCGGCACTTTGCGGGCCAGCAGATCCAACGACTGGATCCCCGTGGTGCCTTCGTGAATCGGGTTAAGCCGATTGTCACGGTAGAACATCTCTACCGGGTGTTCATTGATATAACCGTGCCCGCCGAGCACCTGTATCGCCAGATCATTCGCCTCCGGACCGTATTCAGAGGGCCAGGTCTTGATCATGGGCGTAAGAAAATCCAGCAGCTGATGCGCGGCCTTGCGCTCGTCCTCGGTCGGCGCGGTTTTTTCGTCGTCTGACAGTTGCGCACCCAGCAAACACAGGGCAAAGGCCCCTTCTGAATACGCCTTTTGCGCCAGCAGCATACGGCGGACATCCGGGTGTTCAATAATATTGACCGGTGGCGAATGCGGATCCTTGCTGGAAGGCAGGCGGCCCTGAGGTCGCTCGCGGGCGTAGTGCAGCGAGTACTGGTATCCGGTCAATGCGGTGGCTGCCGCGCCCGTTCCCACCATGATGCGCGCTTCGTTCATCATATGGAACATATACGACAGGCCGCGATTTTCCTCGCCCACCAGATACGCTACCGCGCCACCTTTCTCACCAAAACTCAGGGCGGTCGAGGTCTGGCCGCGACCGCCCATCTTGTGAAACAGACCGGCCAGCGCCACATCGTTGGGCTCGCCCAGCGAGCCATCGTCGTTGACCAGAAACTTAGGCACGATAAACAGGGAAATCCCCTTCACCCCTTTGGGCGCGCCTTTCACCCGAGCCAACACCAGATGAACAATATTTTCGTTCAGCTCATGGTCGCCGCCGGAGATAAAAATCTTGCTGCCGGTAAGACGGTAGCTGCCATCGTCTGCCTTCACCGCCGAGGTGGTCAGATCCGCCAGACCCGAGCCGGCGCCGGGTTCGGTCATGGCCATGGTGCCGGCAAAACGGCCTTCGCGCATGGGACGGACCCAGGTGTCGATCTGCTCCTGCGAACCGTGCGCTTCAATCAGGTTGCAGTTGGCATTGGTCAACCCCAGATAACCCATCGTGGTGCTGCCAGCGGCTGACAAATAAGCATGGGCCGCGGCCGAGACGATTAACGGCAACTGCATACCGCCCACTTCGAAGTCGGCCGCAGCTGAGACAAAGCCGGCTTCCGTAGCCGCATCAACGGCGGTCTTGATTTCAGGAATCATCTTCACCTTTTTGCCATCAAAGGTGGGCTGATCGGTGTCGACCTTCTGGCGAATCGGAACAAAATATTTTTCTGCAATCTGGCGCGCGGTGTTGATCGAGGCATCAAAGGTTTCACGACTGTGATCGCGGTAGCGCTCACGAGCCGTCATGCCCTCGGCGTCAAACAGTTCATAGATCATAAAGTTCAGATCGCGTTCGCTAAGGATGGGAGCTGCCATAACTGTCTCGTGTCTTGCTGAATTTGACGGTATTCTGGCGACGCTTAAACGCTCAGGCCACGACATGACATGTCCTGAATGCGGTAATTTTCATCAACTGGACACACTATGGATCCCGTTTCTCAAGGTGTTTTTGGCAGTCTGTGGGCCCAGGCGGGCAGCCGCCGTACGCCCCTGAAGCAAACCCTGATTGCCGGCTGGCTCGGAGGCATGGCCCCGGATCTGGATGTATTGATTCGCTCCTCCAGCGACCCTCTGCTGGCCCTCGACTACCACCGCCATTTCACCCATTCGATAGCCTTTGCCCCGGTGGGCGGCCTGGTGGTTGCACTGGCTCTGTGGCCACTGATGAAGCGCAAACTGGGTTTTGCCGGGCTCTACCTGTGCTGTTTTCTCGGCTATCTGTCGCACGGGCTGCTGGATGCCTTTACCTCTTACGGCACCTCCCTGTTTCTGCCCTTCAG
>JBFHCW010000315.1:0-2822 GCA_041585035.1 Litorivivens sp. | reverse complement strand
TGCAGACCAGAAGCAGATCACGTCTGCCAAGTTCGTTTCCGAGCGCAAAGGTCGCTAGCCATGGAATTACGCCTGTCAGGTAAATATCAGATGGTAGCTATGGGGGCCTGGGGAATTGCCAGTCTGCTTCTGCTCTCTGCCTGCTCTTCCCAATCCTCCCAACCCGGTGCAGCCCCTGCTTCACAGGAAGACCTGATTTCGGGTATGCACGTTGTGGACTGCCTGCTCCCGGGGCAGGTTCGCAGCCTCGGTAACCAGACCTATCTCACGGCCCGTCGCCCTGTGAAAACCACCGCCTCGGACTGCAATATTCGTGGCGGCGAATACGTTGCTTACGATCGCGCCGACTATAAATCAGCGCTGAAGGTATGGATGCCCACCGCCAAGGCCGGTGATGCCGAAGCTCAGGTCAATGTCGGCGAAATCTTTGAAAAAGGTCTCGGTGCAGAGCCGAACTACGAAGCTGCGGCCATTTGGTATCAGAAAGCGGCGGATCAGGGCAATGAAAGAGGCCTGTTTAATCTGGGCACCCTTTACGAGCAAGGCCTTGGTGTAAAAGCAAACAAACTGAAGGCGCTTAACCTCTACCGACAGGCATGGGGCCTGCCGGAAGACAGCGTCATTTTTCAAGAAACCGCCAGACAAGAGCAGGAAGCCCTTCGCGTCAGTCTGCAGAAGGAACTATCGGCCAAGGAAACTCAGGTCAGGCTGCTTAAGCAACAGATCGATAATCTGCAGACCAAGCTGAAAAGCGCTGCCCGTTCCTCGAGCCCGACTGCTCCATCAGGCGCCCCGCGCGATCTGCGGGTTGAGCTAGAATCGCTTCAGCAACTGGTTGCCAGCCTGCAGGCTTCGCAGCAGGATGTCGCAACACAACTGGCATCAATTCCTGCAGGACCGAAACTGCGCACCGCTTCAGCGACGCGCCCATCGGCTCTGGTAACTACCCAGTCATCGACAACCGAGGCGGTTACGCCGCTGATGATTGGCGATCTTAATTTCGGACGCTATTACGCGTTGATTATCGGCAACCGCCAGTATCAGTCGCTTAGCAACCTGGATACCCCCTGGAACGACGCCAGGGAGCTGGGCCGAATTCTCAAGAACATGTACGGCTTCCAGGTCGAGTTACTGCTGGACGCCGACCGGTTTTCGATTATGAAAGCCATTAACGATCTGCACGACAAGCTGGGGCCTAACGACAACCTGCTCCTCTATTATGCGGGCCACGGAAACCTGATCGATGTTGGCGATCGCAATACCGGCTACTGGCTCCCGGTCAATGCCGACCCGCCACCCAACGATGCTTTCTGGGTGCCCAACGAATACATTACGAACCACCTCGGCCGGCTTCAGGCCAAGCGCGTTCTGGTGGTCGCTGACTCCTGTTATGGCGGACTGCTTTCGAATTCCCCGGGCCACCTCTTTTTCGGCAATACCGCCAAGACCAATAAACTGGAATACATTCGCTATAAACTGCCGCGAAAATCAAGGTTGCTGCTTTCATCCGGTGGTGACAAACCGGTAATCGACAGCGGCGGCCAGGGCCATTCGGTCTTTGCTCGAGAACTCATCGAGACGCTGCGGGGCAATACGGCGATTCTATCTGCACCGGACCTGTTCGCAGCGATAAAGCAGCCAGTCGTAGCACGGGCGCAGGCTAACGAATTTCTCCAGGAACCGGTTTACAAAAGCATCAAGGGAGCCGGGCATGAAGTCGGCGATTTCTTCTTTGTGCCCAGAGCACAATAACAGGACGCTGTTTTATAAATATCCACGAGAGCCAGCGACAGGGGGCATCGGATGAATAACCTGATCAGATATATAGGGTTCGCAAGCTGTGCCTTGCTGCTGGCCGGGCAGAGTTTTGCCGATCACAAGGATTGCGGAACGTATACCGAGCCTCAGCCTCCAGGACCAACATCACCCCCGCCTCAAGAGTTCGATTCCACGTCGGAAGGCAGCACAGTCCAGCGAGCGACAGAAAACGGGACTGCGCCGGAGCGCCCTGAATGCGCTGACCAGACCGGCAGCTCAACTCGCGAGCAGACTGTGGATTTTGTGGGCGGACTCAACGACCGAATCACGCAGGCCAGGGGCAGCTTTGGCAGCAAACGCAGTCGCACTGCAGCGTTGGGTCAACCGAAAGGAGGCGCTGCAGGTGCGGATGGCATCAGCGACGCTAAACGCTGGTCGCCGTTTGTCGTGATCGACAGCAGCAATGCCGATCGCCGCGCAACCGGCATCAGCCGCGCTTACGAACAAGATGCGGAGATCCTCATACTTGGCACTGATTACCGCTTGCAGGAAGATCTGATTGTCGGCACAACACTTAACTATGTGAGCTCTGATACCGAGTTCGACGATAATCAGGGCAAGTCGGAAAGCGACACCATTATTCTGGGGTTTCACGCCTCAAAATACTGGGGCGCTACTTACCTTGATGCCCTGCTCGCCTATGGCCAGATCGACATCGACGTAGAGCGATCCTCCGCCTTCGGCCAGTTCTCCAGCACCACGGATGGCGACTTTCATTCCGCCGAATTAGCCTTTGGCCACCTCTTCAACCGCAATCGCTGGACGATAACGCCCAGCGTCCGGCTGCTCAATGTGCGCGGTTCGATCGACGGCTACAGTGAACAAGCCTCCAGCGGCAGCGGCGCTATCACCTATGAAGAACAAAAATTTGACTCCCTGAATGCGCGCGCGTCGCTACAAGCTGACTACGTGTTTCTTACGGATTGGGGCGTATTGATCCCCAGTGTCTATTTTGGCTACCACCATGAGTACGCCGAGGCGGATGCGGTTACCACCAGCACGGG
>JBFHCW010000314.1:0-2822 GCA_041585035.1 Litorivivens sp. | reverse complement strand
TATACGCCAATCAAAGTTCGGGGGTGCTGGCGTCGGCAGCCTGGGCCAATGCGCTGGTAGTCTTGCCGGAGGGCAGAATGGTGCAAAAAGGTGAGCAGGTTGAGGCGCTGTTACTAAAGGATTTGCTGAGCTGACAGAACACCCCTCCCCGTTGGAGGGGGGTTCTGTTTTCTTAGTCTGCGTAGCGCTTGAACACCAGAGTGGCGTTGGTGCCACCGAAGCCAAAGCTGTTCGACATGATGGTGTTCAGGGTAACGCCATCCTTGCGTTCACGCACAATTGGCATGCCCTCGGCTTCCGGATCCAGTGTTTCAATATTCGCGGATGCGGCGACAAAGTTGTGCTGCATCATCAGCAGCGAGTAAATCGCCTCGTGAACACCGGTCGCGCCCAGCGTGTGGCCGGCCAAGGACTTGGTGGAGCCAACCAGTGGCAGGTCGCCGCCGGCAAAGGCTTCACGCATGGCCTTCAGTTCCTGAATGTCACCGGCGGGGGTGGAGGTGCCGTGACTGTTCACGTAGTCGATGGGTGAATCCACGGTCTGCATCGCCTGCTTCATGCAGCGCACCGCGCCCTCCCCGGAGGGGGCGACCATGTCGTAGCCATCGGACGTGGCGCCGTAACCGATCACCTCGCCGTATATTTTCGCACCGCGCGCCTTGGCGTGCTCCAGCTCTTCCATTACCACCATGCCGGCCCCGCCGGCGATAACGAACCCATCGCGGTTGGCGTCGTAGGGGCGCGAGGCCTTGTCCGGGGTATCGTTGTATTTGGAAGAGAGGGCGCCCATGGCGTCAAACAGGCAGCTCAGGGTCCAGTGCTCTTCTTCACCGCCACCGGCAAAGACCACATCCTGTTTGCCGAGCTGGATCAGTTCCATGGCATTGCCGATGCAGTGGGCGCTGGTGGCGCAAGCCGAGGAGATGGAGTAGTTCACGCCCTTGATCTTGAACGGCGTGGCCAGACAGGCCGATACCGTGCTGCCCATGGTCTGTGTGACGCGATAGGGGCCGAGGCGCTTGACGCCTTTTTCGCGCAAAATGTCGGCGGACTCAATCAGGTTGGCCGAGGAGGCCCCGCCGGAGCCGGCGATGATCCCGGTGCGCTCGTTGGAAACGTCACTGTCCTCCAGTCCCGCATCGCGGATGGCTTCCTGCATCGCGATATAGCTGTAGGCTGCGGCATCGCCCATAAAGCGCTTTTGCTTGCGCTCGATGAACTCGCTGGCGTCGATATCAATGCTGCCGGATACGTGGCTGCGAAAGCCCATCTCTTTGTAGGTTTCGTTGGTTCGAATGCCGGACCTGCCCTGCTGCAGCGAGGCCAGTGTTTCGCTCAGGTTGTTGCCCAGGGGGGAGACCACGCCCATGCCGGTAATGACTACGCGTTTCATGTTTGCCTCTGTGTAAATTAACCGAAATCCTTGCCGTCAGTCTGGAACAGACCAACGCGTAAATCCTTGGCGGTATAGATGACCTCGCCGTCTACCGACACCTGACCGTCGGCAATACCCATGACCAGCTTGCGCTCAATGACACGCTTCAGATCGAGTTGGTAACGCACCAGTTTTGCGTCCGGCAGAATCTGGCCAGTGAATTTTATTTCACCGGAGCCCAGTGCGCGGCCCTTGCCCTTGTTGCCCTTCCAGCCAAGGAAAAAACCAACCAGTTGCCACATGGCGTCCAGTCCGAGGCAGCCGGGCATCACCGGGTCGCCGACAAAGTGGCAGTCGAAAAACCAGAGGTCCGGGTGAATATCCAGTTCGGCAATGATCTGGCCTTTGCCGAATTCGCCGCCCTCATGACTGATGTGGCTTATGCGATCCACCATCAGCATGTTGTCGGTTGGCAGGGTCGGGTTGCCGGGACCAAACAGCTCGCCCTGACCGCAGGCAATAAGTTCTTCTTTGGTAAAAGAATTCTGATGAATCAAGGACATCGGAGGGCACTGCTTTCAGAAAATTTGCCGCATGGTAGCACAGAGATTTACAGGCGGTCAGCGTGTTCGCTGTCAACACTGACACTGCAATAATAGCGTCAATTAAACGCCATCAGCGTGTCACGAAACTGCAGTACTCATGTCACTGAAACCTTTCAGGAGTGCATGAGACATGAAGATTACAGTAATCGGGGCAGGCTACGTGGGGCTGGTGACGGCGGCCTGCCTTACAGAGATGGGCAACCGCGTGGTCTGCGTGGAGGCGGCGGTGGAAAAAGTGAGCGCCTTGCGGCGCGGTGAACTGCCGATCTATGAGCCGGGACTGGACAGTATCGTCAGTGCAGGCCTGTCGGCGGGGCTGCTGGAATTTACAACCTCACTGGACGCGGCGGTGGCGGCTAGCGACTTTGTCTTTATTGCCGTTGGTACGCCAATGCGCGCCGACGGTCACTGCGACACCTCAGCGGTTCTGGGCGTTGCCGGCGCTCTCGGCAAGGCCTTGAACGATGACACCATTGTGATTACCAAGTCGACGGTGCCGGTTGGAACGGGGGATGAGGTTGAGCGGATCATCCGTGACAAGCTTCGCCAGCGCGGTGTTTCGGCTGCCGTCGAGGTGGTCAGTAATCCGGAATTTCTGAAGGAGGGCGTCGCGGTTGCCGATTTTATGACGCCGGACCGGATTGTGGTGGGCAGTGACAGTGAACGCGCCAGAGAGATGATGGGCATGTTATATGCACCGTATTTGCGGCGAAATGATCGCATTCTGTACATGGGGCGACGCGAGGCGGAAATGACCAAGTACGCAGCCAATGCCATGCTGGCGGCGCGAATTTCCTTTATGAATGAGATTGCAGAGCTGTGTGAGCACTGTGATGTGGACG
>JBFHCW010000313.1:0-2839 GCA_041585035.1 Litorivivens sp. | reverse complement strand
TCGAACAGCGGTTCGTTCCACATGCCGGGGTTGCTGCCCGGAGCAAAACCATCCAGAAACCAGGCGTCGACACCGGGGCCATAACGGTATAACTCGGGGTGGGTGGTGCGGAGTGCTGCGCGTAAACCGGTTTCCGCTTCATCGAATACCAGGTCGAGAATGACGGTGTGTATACCGGCCTTGAAACACAAGCGATGATGGCCGCGCAGTAGGGGCGGGTAGTGGTCGATCAGCGCGTCTGCCTGTGCTTTGAGCTGCGGCCAGTTGGCCAGCGCACGTTGCAGATCTTCATGGGTCAAAGGGTGTTTTTCAACACTCAGAAACTGCAGTGTGTGTGCCTCGGTACGGTCCTGCACACAGGCCTGCCACTGTTGCCAGCAGGCCAGAAAATTCAGACCGGTGCCAAAACCGGTTTCTGCAACGCGAAACAGCGGCCCTGTCAGGTTTTGCCAGCGATGGTATAAATGATTGTTATCGAGAAAAACGTAACGGGTTTCTTCAAGACCGTGATCCCGTGAATAGTAGACATCGCCGTAGTCGGATGATACTGGTACATTATCATCTCCCCACTCAATGCGGGCTGCGCTTACTTGATAGGGCACGTTTAACAGGGCTCGATTAATAAGATACGGTGGTGTTGGCTGCCGCCGGGTGGACTTGCCGATGGGCGCATTGTAGCAACGCTGGGACTATAATCGAAGGACGTCACTGTTAACCTCATGCGAAAACTTGTTGTCGCTGCCAGCCTTTTTGCCCTCCTTTTTTATTCTGTGCCACTGCTCGCCGGTGCCGTCGATGCCGAGCGGCAGCGCATCACCCTGAGCCTGGCCACCGAACCACCCAGTCTCGACAGTGCCCTGGCAACCGACCAGATCAGCAGCTTTCTGCTGGCGCATCTGATGGAGGGGCTGGTGCAATACGGCCCGGACGGGGCTTTGGTACCCGGTATTGCCCGGCGTTGGGAGGTCAGGGAAGACGGCGCCACATTCTGGCTGCGTGATGATGCCACCTGGAGTGATGGCACGCCGGTTACTGCCGAGCAATTTGTCTATGCCTGGCGTCGAGCCGTGGATCCGGCTACGGCCTCCCAATACGCTTTTATTCTGTTTCCTATCAAAAACGCTGAAGCGATTAACCGCGGCGACAGCTCGCCGGAGCAGCTGGGCGTTCGGGCCGAGGGCTCCTATCGGCTTGAAGTGACTTTTGGCAAGCCGTGCCCCTATTTTGCCAAGCTTACAGCCTTTATGACTTTTTACCCCGCGCGGCAGGATGTGGTCGAGCGCTGGGGAAGGGCTTATGCCGCGGACGCTGACAAGATGATTTTTAACGGCCCCTTTGTGCTTGAGCGCTGGGTGCACGGTGCGCGTTTGACCCTGAAGAAGAATTCGCGCTACTGGAATCAAGCGGCGATCAAGCTGCAGGAAATTGACCTGCCCTACATCACGTCCGACCCAAGTACCCACTACAACCTGTATAAAGATAACCGCATTGCGCTGTCGCCGCTGGATTCCAGTACGCTAAGTGATGCGCTGGCGCGGGGCTATGAAACCCATCTGTTTGATTTCGGTACGCTGTTCTTTCTGGAGTTCAATCACCGGGAAGATCGGGCGACCCGCAATCTGGCTTTGCGCCGTGCCATTCAGTCTGTGCTGAATCCCTCGCTGCTGGTCTACAAAGTGCTGGGCCTGCCCGGCATTAAACCCGCTTACAGTCTTTTCCCGTCGAGCATGCGCGCGGGGGAGGGCGTGTTTTCTGAGCAGTATCCGCCGCCCCGAATCAACTATGATATTGAACAGGCTAGGCGCTATCTGGCGCAGGCGAAACAGGAACTGGGGACGATTCCACCCTTGACGCTGCTGGTGGGCGACAGCCCAAGAGCCGTTAACGAGGCGGAGTTTTATCAGTACGTGCTCAAGCAATCCCTTGGACTGGAAACCCGGCTGGATCAGCAGACCTTTAAGCAGCGCATTTCAAAAATGCGGCGCGGTGAATTTGATATTGCGGCGGCAGGCTGGGGGCCGGATTTCGATGACCCGATCACCTTTGGTGATCTGTTTGCCTCTTGGAATGAAAACAACCGCGGCCGCTTTATTCACCCCGGCTACGATGCAGCGGTGAGACAGGCCCAGCAATCCCTCGACCCCGACGTGCGGCTACAGGCCTTTGATCGAATGCAGCACATTATCAGTGAGGAAGTCGTCATTATCCCAACCTACGAGAATGTTGGCCTTTACGTGCAGCATCCCCAGCTCGCTGGCGTTCGACGTTCCATATTTGGCGGTGATCCGAATTTCCGCTATGCCTGGGTAGAGCCCTGATGCTGCGCTATGTGATCAAACGGATTGCCTACAGTGCGCTGACGATCTGGTTTATCGCCACCGCGACCTTTTTCGCCATGCATGCCGTGCCGGGTGATCCCTTTAACAGTGCCAAGGCCGCCACGCCCCAGCTGCGAGAAAACCTGCGTGCCCGCTATGGGCTGGACAAGCCCGTCAGCGAACAGTATGTGCTGTACCTCAAAAACATGTTGCGGGGTGACTTTGGTATTTCCTTTACCCAGGAAAATCGCCGGGTAAACGATATTATTCGCGAGCATTTTCCCGTGTCCGCCATTCTCGGTGTCGTGGCTTTGCTGATTGCCACCGCAGGCGGCATTACCGGCGGCGCCGTGGCCGCTTACTGGCACAATCGCCTGCCTGATCGTTTACTGATGATGGCGGTGGTGGCAGCGATTTCGATCCCCAGTTTTGTGATCGCCGCGCTGGCGCAACTGCTGATTGTACAAGCCAATGATCTGGCCGATCGCAGCCTGCTACCGGTGGCGGGCTGGGGCACTCTG
>JBFHCW010000312.1:0-2841 GCA_041585035.1 Litorivivens sp. | reverse complement strand
TGCCTGCCGATGCGCCGGAACACCTGAAGAAGCAACTGCGCAACAACCACGCTTCGTTCTTTGGCCCCGGCGGCGTACTGGAGCAGGAAGACGCCGAAGCCTGGATGCAGCAGAACCTGGGTGCCAAGATTGATTTCGCCGACGACCGCAAGTTCTTCTACGGCCTGGGTCTTGGTGAGGAAGGCACTCACCCGGACCTTCCCGGCACAGTAACTACCGGCGCCAATGAATACTATGCCCGCGCCTTCTTTAGCCGCTGGCGCGATGACTTACTGGCTGCCGAGGGCGAGGCATGAGCTCATTAGAACTTCAGCATCGCGTTGAGCAATTCTATTACCGCGAAGCGCGTCTGCTCGACAACCGAGAATACCAGCAGTGGTTTGCACTGATTCATCCGGAGATCAGTTACAGCATGCCGGGGCGCTCCAACCCTATGGTCGACAACCGCGAACGCGGTCAGGAAAGCATGATCAGCGTAGAGCGCGAACTGGAGGGCGTGGAATCCGATGGCCTGCCCTACCGCGATGAAAACTACGCCGTGCTCTGGGTGCGGGTCGATCGCAGTTACAAAATGAACTCCTGGGCAGAAAACCCGCCTGCGCGCACCCGGCGGATTATCGGTAACGTGGAAATTCTGGACGCCAGTGAGGAATCGCTGAACGTGCTCAGCAACTTTCATCTGTT
This sequence comes from Litorivivens sp., assembly GCA_041585035.1. Classification (GTDB taxonomy): domain Bacteria; phylum Pseudomonadota; class Gammaproteobacteria; order Pseudomonadales; family Spongiibacteraceae; genus Litorivivens. The sequence goes on along the minus strand of JBFHCW010000312.1, from coordinate 2,157 downwards.
TTACGCGCGGCCCGGCCTGAAAGATTTTTTTTACGCGGGGCAGCGGCGCGACACACTCGTTGCGAACGGTGATAGCTTTCAGATAAAACGCCGGGAAATCGTTATGGATATTTCGACGGTCAACGTGCCGACCTTGGGGCTATTCCTTTAGCCAGCGTTTACTTTGTTGGCGATATGTTCTGCCGCCACAAAGCCAAAGGTCATTGCCGGCCCGAGCGTTGCCCCCGCGCCGGGGTAATACCGACCGGTCACCGAGGCAGCGGTATTACCGATCGCGTACAGGCCTTCAATCACCTCCCCCTCCTTGTTGAGCACCTGCGCCGAGGCATTGGTCAGCAAACCGCCCTTGGTGCCAATATCACCGGGGTAGACTTCCATGGCATAAAAGGGCCCTTCTTTTATGGGGGCCAGACAGGGGTTGGGCGAGATACGCACATCGCCATAGAGCAGATCATAGGCGTTTTCCCCGCGATTGAAATCTTCATCTTTACCCTGCGCCGCAAACTGATTGAAACGCTCAACCGTCTCATTGAGGCCGCGTTTATCAACACCCAGCGCCTCGGCCAGAGCATCGATGCTGTCAGCTTTGCTCAGAATCTGCTTGAAGCGCGGCGGCTGTAGCCAGTTCAGATGCATGCTATCCGGCAACAGCGGCCCGAAGGGGTACTCGCGCTTGTAGCGGCTGTCGAAGATCACATAGGCCGGAGTATTACCCTGCTTCTGCATCGCCTGTACCGCGGTGGTATAGGCAACCGACTCATTAAAGAAACGCTTACCGGCCTTGTTGACCATGATGCAGCCCGGCATCGAACGCTCGGTAAAGAGTTGCCGCGAGCGGTCTTCTCCCGGCAGGGTAATACTGGGCCCCCACCAGGCCTCGTCCATCAGATGGGTGTCGGCGCCCACTTCCAGTCCCGCCAGCAGCATATCACCCGTGTTAGTCGGGCTCGCAGACGACCAGTCAGCGCGAGTAGGTTGCGGCAGGTATTGCTCGCGAAGCTCCTGACTGTGTTCAAAGCCGCCACTGCCAAGCACGACGGCCTTGGCGCGAACGTGTACCGCTTCTCCCTCACGTTCAATCACTGCACCGCAGACCCGGCCATCTTCAACCAGCAACTTCCGGGCCGGGCTATTCAGCCACAGCGGCACCTGTTGATCGAGCAGAGAACGGCGCAAGCGGCCGATCAACGCATTACCCATGGTCAGGCGACGGGACTTGCGCGATTTCAGACGGCCGGGAAGATCGCTGAAGTACTCCCAGGCCAGTTTCAGCACCAGCTTGAACCAGCCCGGCGATTTACTCAGCAATATCGCGCCTTCGATATTGGTGTAGCCCATCATGCCCATGACCTTGGTCTGCACATGGTTGTCCTGCAGGTTCAGAAAATCGTCGCCCAGTTGTTGGGCTTGATATGGGAAGGGGTCAATCGAGCGGCCACCGGGCGCAGCGCCGTCCAACTCCTGATAGTAATCGGCGTAGTGCTCCATCGCCATGTAACGCACTTCGCTGTGCTGCTCCAGCCACGTGAGCATGCGTGGCCCGTGGTCGACAAAGGCTTCGAGATTTTCCGGTGCAACATCGTCCCCGCACAACTGTTTAAGGTAGGTCAGGGCTTTTTCGCGGGAATCCTCAATACCGACCGAAGGCATCAGGTGATTGCAGGGAATCCACAAACCGCCACCGGACGTGGCAGAGGTGCCACCGTATTTCGCGGCTTTCTCCACGATCAACACATCGAGCCCGGCGTGGGCTGCGCGCAGCGCCGCCGTCATGGCACCGGCACCGGAGCCCACCACCAGAAGATCAACCGAATGCTGCAGTTGCGCCATGCTTACCTCTATTCTTTTTATATCAAGCCAGCAGCCCATAGGGCACAAGCTATCTGACTGCTTTGCAGCTACATGCTACCCAATAACATTTTTATTGCAATGTTTTTATGGCGCAGCCAAAACGCTGCCAACAGCCGCAGCACGCGATCCGTGTATTATCGATTGATCAGGAGATAAGCGAGGACAAAAAAGAGAAGCGGAAAAAGAAAGGATGGCAGCGGCCAGCAAAGGCCGCTGCCTACAGCACTTACTGTACGCCGCGCTTGGCGTCGCCCCAGTACTTGGCTTTGAGGGCCTTTTTGTCGGGCTTACCGACCGGCGTCATGG
>JBFHCW010000311.1:0-2858 GCA_041585035.1 Litorivivens sp. | reverse complement strand
GTAGGAACCCAGCACTTTCAATAGAATGGAATGCTCTTCAATCTCTTTCAGAATGGTGCTGACCACCGAATCATCCGCGTGGCCTTCAAACTCGATAAAAAAGACATAGGCCCAGGTTTCGGTGCGCGACGGACGCGTATCGATGCGCGTGAGCATGACCCCGTTGCGATGGAAGGGCTCCAGCAAACCAAACAAAGCCCCCGGCTTGTTACGGGTAGACACCACAATCGACGTTTTGTCGTTGCCGCTCGCGGGCACGCTTTCCCGGCCGATAATCAAAAAACGGGTGGTATTGTCGGCGCGATCCTCAATATTGGAGGCCAACTTTGACAGCGAATACTGCTGCGCCGCCATATCACCAGCAACGGCAACGATGCCGGGCTCAGCAGCCGCCATGCGCGCCGCTTCAGCATTGCTGCTCACGGCAATGCGCTCGACCTTGGGGAAGTTCTGATCAAGCCAATTGCGACTTTGAGCCAGCGCCTGCTGGTGTGCGCAAATGCTTTTAATATTGTCGCTGCTGGTGCCCCCACCGACGAGCAGGTGCAGGCGTATGCGAAGCTCCACCTCACCGCAGATTTTCAGCGGTGAATTAATGAAATTATCCAGCGTGTGAGCAACCATGCCTTCGGTGGAGTTTTCCACCGGCACGACACCGTAGTTACATTGCTCGGACTCCACCGCCGCAAACACCGCCTCGATGGTCGGCTGGGAGATGCCGATAACCGCATGACCAAAATGCTTTAGGGCCGCAGCTTGGGTGAAGGTGCCTTCCGGCCCGAGATAAGCCACTTCCATTGGCTTTTCCAGCGCCAGACAAGCGGACATGATTTCGCGGAAGATGTAGGCCACGGCATCGTCCGACAATGGCCCCTGATTCGCTTCCTGAATACGCGCCAGCACCTGAGCTTCACGCTCCGGACGATAAAACAGCAGCTGCTGGGTGCTGCTTTTATCGGTATCCGATTCAAATTGCTGGGCCTGCTCAAAGGCCCGGGTTTTGACCCGCGCCACTTCCTGAGCACAACCCGCCCGACGATTCAGCAATGCATGGATTTCTGAATCGATGGCATCAATCTGCTGACGCAGTTTGTTCAGCTCGGATTGCTCATCCATAAACCGTTACCCGTTGGCCTCGGCAAAGGCTTTCATATAGGCAATGAGGGCATCAACCGCCTCTTCCGGAACCGCGTTATAAATGCTTGCGCGCATACCACCGACGCTGCGATGACCTTTCAGATTCAGCAGGCCGGCCTCTTCCGCACCCGCCAGAAAGGCTTTATCCAGACTGGCGTCTTTCAGGGTGAAAGGCACGTTCATCAGACTGCGACTGGCCACCTCAACCGGATTGGCATAAAAGCCGCTGTTATCGATATAGCCGTAGAGTTTTTCTGCCTTGCGACGGTTCAGTTTCTCCATCGCCTCCAGGCCGCCCTGATTTTTCAACCACTTGAACACCAGCCCGGCCAGATAGATGCCCATGGTCGGCGGTGTGTTGTACATGGATTCATTCTCGGCAGCGACCTGATAGTCCATGCCGACCGGACACAGCGGGTGAGCATTGCCCAACAGATCCTTGCGCACAATCACGATGGTCAGCCCCGCCGGGCCAATATTTTTCTGGGCCCCGGCATAGATCAGGCCGAATTTGCTGACATCGATCGGACGCGACAGAATCGTCGAGGACATGTCAGCCACCAGCGGTACATCCACATCCGGCGTCCAGAAAAACTCGACACCACCAATGGTTTCATTGGGGGTGTAGTGAAGGTAGGCAGCATCCTGGCTCAGCTTCCAGCTGTCAAAGGCCGGAATACTGGCAAAATTGTCATCTTCCGAGCTGGCAACGACGTTGACCTCACAGTAGCGTTTGGCTTCTTTAATCGCCTTTTTCGACCACTGCCCGGTATTCACATAATCTGCGGTTTTCTTGTCGCCCAACAGGTTCAAAGGAATAGCTGAAAACTGCCCAGTGGCCCCGCCCTGCACAAACAGCACGGCGTAGTCATTGGAAATATTCAGCAGCTCGCGCAGGTCCGCTTCAGCCTCATTGGCGATCCCCACGATTTCAGGTGAACGGTGACTCATCTCCATCACGGACAGGCCACTGCCCTGCCAGTTCACCAGATCGCTTTGAGCTTGTTCCAACACTTCCAGCGGAAGGGCCGCCGGGCCTGCACAAAAATTGTATTTACGGGTCATTTTGATCTCTAGCTAATACGCAAAGTTTTCCCCTCACCCCAACCCTCTCCCGGGAGAGAGCCGATAAAGGCACAGCCTTATCAGAGAAAGGCGCCCCCGCCCCTCCGGGAGAGGGGCCGGGTGAGGAGCAGTTATCCTCAGGCTTCTGGCTCGGCAATTACCTCGCCTTCAACCTCTTCATCACTTTCTTCAATTCGCTCAACACCCACCAGATTCTCTCCGGTTTTCAGGCGAATCAGTCGCACGCCCTGAGTGTTTCGGCTCAGGACAGACACTTCATCGGTCCGGGTGCGCACCAGTGTGCCTTGATCAGAGATCAGCATCAGCTCATCGCCCTCAAACACCTGCACTGCACCGACCAGCGCACCGTTACGTTCGCTGGTCGCCATGGCGATAACACCTTGAGTTCCACGCCCTTTGGTTGGAAATTCACTCAATTCCGAGCGTTTGCCGTAACCGTTCTCGGAAACAGTCAGTACCCGACCACCTTCTTGCGGAATGATCAACGAGATCATGGTGTGACCTTCGGCCATACGAATACCGCGAACCCCCTTGGCCGTGCGACCCATGGACCGCACGTCTTCACCCTTGAATCGCACCGCTTTGCCCGAGCTGCTAAACAGCATGACATCACTGTCTGGCCCCGTAACCGCTGT
>JBFHCW010000310.1:0-2882 GCA_041585035.1 Litorivivens sp. | reverse complement strand
CGCTTTCACGATCAGGTGTCAGACGCCACGTATATCAAGTTGATGACCGACGGCATTCTGCTTGCCGAAATTCAGCACGATCCCTATCTGTATCGCTACGACACGCTGATAATCGATGAGGCCCATGAGCGCAGCCTCAATATTGATTTCCTGCTCGGCTATTTGAAGCTGTTGTTGCCCAAGCGGCCTGACCTGAAAATCATCATCACCTCAGCGACCATCGACGTGCAGAGGTTTTCCCGGCACTTTGATATTGCGCCGGTGATTGAGGTTTCGGGCCGCACCTATCCGGTCGATATACGCTATCGACCGCTTGAAGAATTGAGCCCCGAGCTGGATCAGGCGGAAGCCATCGAGCAGGCGCTGCAGGAACTGGACGCCGAAGGTGGCCGCCGGCAAGGCGATGTGCTTGTTTTTCTGAGTGGTGAGCGCGAAATTCGCGCAGCAGCCAAGCAGTTGCGGCGCTCCAACCTGATGGGCCTGGAAGTGCTGCCGCTATATGCGCGCCTGAGTGCGCGCGAGCAACAGCGCATTTTTGACGAAGGCGGTCGCCGCGGCTGGCGTGTCGTGCTCGCGACCAACGTCGCGGAAACCTCCCTGACCGTGCCCGGCATTCGCTTTGTCATTGATACGGGCACGGCGCGTATCAGCCGCTACAGTTATCGCAGCAAAGTGCAGCGCTTGCCCATCGAGCCGGTGTCACAGGCCAGCGCCAACCAGCGGGCAGGGCGCTGTGGACGCATCGCACCGGGGGTCTGTGTTCGCCTGTATTCCCAGGAGGACTTCGAGGCTCGCCCGGCCTTTACCGAGCCGGAAGTGCAGCGCACCAATCTCGCTTCGGTGATCCTGCAAATGCTCAATATGCGGCTGGGAGATATCGAGAATTTTCCCTTCGTCGATGCGCCAGATCGCCGTTTTATCAATGATGGCTACAAACTGCTCGAAGAGCTGGCGGCGGTTGATAAGGGCGAGCTGACGCCGCTGGGTAGAACGCTGGTGCGCCTGCCGGTTGATCCACGCATGGCGCGTATCCTGCAGGCGGCCAGTCAGCTCGGCTGTCTGCACGAAGCCCTGATCGTGGTCAGCGCGCTGAGTATTCAGGATCCGCGCGAGCGCCCCGCCGACAAACAGCAAGCCGCCGATGAAAAGCATCGCCGCTTTGTCGACAAGGACTCGGATTTTTCGGCCTATGTGAATCTCTGGAATTATCTGGAAGAGCAGCGGCAGGAGCTGTCCAACAGCCAGTTTCGTAAATTGTGTCAGCGAGAATTCATCGCACCTAGCCGGGCTCAGGAGTGGCGTGAGCTGCACTGGCAATTAAAGCTGTCTTGCCGCGATAACGGTTGGAAGCTCAACACGGACCCCGCCTCCTTTGAAGCCCTGCACCGGGCGGTGCTGGCCGGCTTTTTGAGCCATGTGGCCAAGAAAGATGAGCAGCACTGGTATCGCGGTACGCGCAACCGCAAGCTGCGTATTTTTCCGGGCTCGGGGTTGTTCAAGAAAACCCCGGCGTGGATTGTTGCGGCAGAACTGGCAGAGACATCGCAGCTTTTTGCCCGCTGCGTGGCCAGAATTGAACCGGAATGGATACCCGGGATTAACGATGCAGTACTGAAATACCAGTACTTTGAACCCCATTGGCAAGCAAAAGCAGGGCGTGTCAGCGCCTTTCGGCAGACCAGTCTGTATGGATTGATCATTCAGGATCGGCAGCGAGTCAATTACGGGCCTATTGATCCCGTGTTATCGCGGGAGATATTGATTCGCAGTGCCCTGGTAGAAGGGCAGTATCGGGGTAAAGCGGCATTCTTCGCGCACAACCGGGCTGCGATAGACAAGGTACTGGCGCTGGAGAGCAAACTGCGGCGGCGCGATCTGTTGATCAGCGACGATGCCATGTTTGCCTTTTACGACCGGCGACTGCCGCCTGAGATTGTCAGTGCCAGACATCTGGAAAGCTGGCTGGACAAGGCGGAAGAGGGCGAGCGCAAGGCCCTGGAAATGAGTGATGACGATGTGTTGGCAGTCAGCCAGAATCGCGAAGCCATCAACCAGTTTCCGGACACCTGGCGCTGGGGTGAGCTGCGCCTGCCCCTGCGCTATCGTTTTGAGCCCGGCCATCAGGGTGATGGCGTCACGATGGTGGTCCCCTTGGTGCTGCTTAACCGAGTGCCCGAGCACCTGCCGGAGTGGCTGGTGCCCGGCTTGCTGGAAGACAAATGCGTCGCGCTGGTAAAAGCGCTGCCCAAACAGTGGCGCAAAAAACTGATGCCGATACCGGTCACGGTCGGAAAAGCACTGTCACTGATGGAGGCCGGTGACCAGCCCCTTAGTCGTGCGCTGGCCGAGGCGTTGCGGCGGGTGGTCGGCGAGACGATACCGCCAGAACTCTGGCGTGGAGACCTGCTCGACGCGTTTTACCTGATGAACTTCGAAGTGGTGGATGAGCGCGGCAAAGTGCTCGCGCAGGGTCGGGACCTGCAGTCACTGAAAGCGCGTTACAGCGAGCAGTCAGCGGCCCAGTTGCAGGCTCGGGGCGAGCAAAAAAACGAGCAGCAGATATTTACTGAATGGACACTTGATCGGCTGCCGCAAAAAAAGCGTATCAAACAGGGCGGTGCCGAAGTGACGGCCTATCCGGCTCTGTTGGACCGCGGCGATGCGGTGGAGCTGACGCTGCTGGATACGGCAGAAGAAGCTGAACGCCAGAGTCGCAGGGCAGTCGTTCGCTTGCTGACGCTGCAGTTGACCCGTCAGTTGAAGCCCTGGCGGGAAAATCTGTTGCGTGGCAATGCAGAGCAGCTGCAGCTGGCGGCCCTTGGCGCGCAGCGCAAGGGCTGGGTTGAGGATGTGATAGAGGCCGCCGTCTTCCTGACCTTTGT
>JBFHCW010000309.1:0-2892 GCA_041585035.1 Litorivivens sp. | reverse complement strand
GATATTGATAAGAGCCGCCTCTCTGTCGCGGAAATCAACCGCAAGCTGGCGGACTTTCTGGAAAAGCAGAACATGCGTAAGCGCTACAGCCAGTTGAACTTTGTTCAGGGCGGCGAGGCAGATCGTCAGCAAGACGCGCTGGGTAATATCGCCAGTGCAGCGCTGCTCAGTCTGGCGGGCATTCTTGTGCTGCTGGTGCTGTTGTTCAACTCCGTGTCGCAACCGGTGCTGGTTTTGCTGGTCATTCCGCTGGGCATACTCGGTGTCATGATCGCGTTTGCCCTGCAGGGGATGGTATTGAGTATGTCTGCGCTGGCCGGGATTACCGGGCTGGCGGGCATTCTGGTCAACGATTCCCTGATTATGATCGACCAGCTAAATCGGGCGCGTTCAACCGACGGGACCATTAGCAGCGAGGTATTGGTGAAAACGGCCAGTACCCGTTTGCGTCCTATTTTTATTACGACGCTCACCACAGTTGCCGGGCTCTATCCGGTCGCCTACGGTCTGTTCGGCCTGAATATCGTTGTTGCACCTCTGGCCATGGTAATGCTGTGGGGGGTTGTATTCGGTAGTATAATCACGCTCTTCTACCTGCCGAGCATGTATGCACTTGAGCAGGACCTTCGCCGGTTGTTTAGACGGCACTGACACCACTCCCATAGCGGAGTGGCTGGGGCAGGGCAGTTTCTGCCCCGGTTTTTCGCAACGTCGGGTTTTTAACGCAATGTACTCCTTGTTTCAGAAAGTCTTGTTCAAGCTCCCCACAGAAACCTCTCACCATCTCGGGATGGCTGGTATTTCTCTGGCCGATAAACTCTGTCTCTCGCGCTTGGTCGCCCCGAAAGCGATTGACGCGCCGGTAGAGGTGATGGGCATCCGTTTTGCGAATCCGGTGGGGCTGGCGGCAGGGCTGGACAAGGACGCCAGACACATCGATGGCCTTGGCGCATTGGGCTTTGGCTTTCTTGAGGTGGGCACCGTGACCCCAAAGCCCCAGCCCGGAAATCCTCTGCCGCGATTGTTCCGTTTGCCGGAAGCTCGGGCCATTATTAATCGGATGGGTTTTAACAATCTGGGCGTTGACCATCTGGTCGAGCAGGTTGAAAAATCCCGCTACCAAGGCGTGCTGGGTATCAATATCGGTAAGAACAAGGATACGCCGGCGGAGCAGGCGGTAGAGGATTACCTGATCTGCATGCGCAAGGTTTATCCGCACGCATCTTATATCACCGTTAATCTGTCCTCACCCAATACACCGGGCCTGCGCGATTTGCAGTTTGGTGAGCCGCTGAAGCAATTGCTGGCGCAGCTGAAAGCAGCGCAGTCAGAGTTGGCGGAGAAGCACGGTCGTTATGTACCGATTGCGGTAAAGATTGCACCGGATATGGCCGATAGCGATATTGCTGATGTCGCCGGGGCTTTTCTGGAGCACGGTATCGATGGGGTGATTGCCACCAACACCACCATTGATCGAGAGGCCGTCAAACATCTCGAGAATGGAGCTGAAGCCGGTGGCTTAAGCGGCGCACCGGTGCGTGATAAATCGACCGCGGTGATTCGAAAACTGGCCGAGCATCTCGGCGGAGAGATCCCCATCATTGGTGTTGGCGGCATTATGTGCGGTGAAGACGCGGCCGAAAAAATTGAGGCCGGCGCCTCGCTGGTGCAGATCTACAGCGGCTTTATTTATGCAGGGCCACCGCTGATCAACGATGCGGTCAATGCGATCCGCGGCCGCTGATGGGTCGATTTAAGTTAGCCCCGGAATGCTTTTCCCTTTTTCTGCTTACTTCTGGGCATTCCACTGCAGGCCAGTTTGCTCGCGGCTAGCATCGCTCATCAGGTAGAGATAAAGCGGCATGATCTCTTCAGGTGAAGGGTTCGTGTCCGGGCTTTCACCGGGATAGGCGCTGCGGCGCATAGCCGTATTGGTGGCGCCGGGGTTCAGGCTGTTCACCCGGATATTGCTGGTGTTGGCCAGTTCATCAGCGAGTACCTGTACCAGACCTTCGGTAGCAAATTTCGATACGGCGTAAGCCCCCCAGTAAGCGCGCCCGGTGCGACCAACACTGGACGAGGTGAAAATAACCGAGGCGGTGTCCGGTATGTCCATGACCGGCAGGAGTGCCCGGGTTAGCATGAACTGCGCATTGACGTTGACCTGCATCACTTCATTCCAGCTGTCGACGGACGTCTGGCCGATCGCTTTGCGGTCACCCAGTACACTGGCGTTATGAAGCAGGCCGTGGAGGGCGCCAAACTCCTTTTCCAGTGTGTCGCGCAGGTCCTCGTAATCCTTGAATACCGCGCCATTGAGATGCATGGGGTATATGGCTGGCTGGGGGCAGCCTGCAGCTTCTATTTCATCGTACACGGACTCAAGCTTCTCGACCGTTTTGCCGAGCAGCACAACGGTAGCGCCGTGTCTGGCGTAGGTCAGTGCGGCAGCGCGGCCGATGCCGTCACCGGCGCCGGTGACCAGAATGTTTTTGCCCTGCAGGCAGTCAGGGGCGGCTTCAAAGGTGTCGGGAACCGTATGAATCACAAAGTCTCCAGTATCTGCACCAGCTCGCTGGCTGTTTCGATAGTATAGTCGGCGCCCCAGCTGTGTGCCGGGTCGCTGGAATGAATGTAGCCATAAGTGCAGGCAACGGTTGTACTGCCGGCGTTTTTGCCTGCTTCAATGTCGCGCCTGTGATCGCCCACGTAAACGGCGCTTGTGGCATTTGCTCTCATTTGTGCGCAGGCGAGAAGGATAGGCTCGGGGTGGGGCTTGCGCTGTTTTACGTGATCCGGGCAAACCAGGCTGGCGCAGCGCTCGGCCAGTTTGAGGTCGCGCAGCAAAGGCTCGGCATAAAGCGAAGGTTTGTTGGTGACAATGCCCCACGG
>JBFHCW010000308.1:0-2899 GCA_041585035.1 Litorivivens sp. | reverse complement strand
GGGAAAAACATGGCAAAACAAAAAACCGCCTTTGTCTGCAACGAGTGCGGCAGCGAATACAGTAAGTGGCAGGGTCAATGCCACGATTGTGGGGAGTGGAATACCCTCAGCGAGTTCAAACTGGGGCCGGCTGCCGGCAAGGCGCCGGCGAGGGCGGTAGGTTATGCTGGGGCTGCTGCGACCGAAGTGCAGACCCTGGATTCTATCAATTTGGAGGATTTGCCGCGTATTCACAGCGGCTCGTCGGAGTTCGATCGGGTGCTGGGCGGCGGTCTGGTGCCGGGCTCTGCGGTGCTGATTGGCGGTCACCCGGGGGCGGGTAAAAGCACACTGTTGCTGCAGACCCTTTGCAAACTGGCGCAGTCGGTACCGGCCCTTTACGTGACAGGTGAGGAGTCCCTGCAGCAAGTGGCGATGCGGGCCAAGCGTCTGGAGTTGAAGGCGGACAAATTGCAGCTGTTGTCGGAAACCCAGCTGGAATCCATTCTGAATCACGCCGGGCGGCAAAGACCGCAGGTGATGGTGATCGACTCGGTGCAGGTGCTGCACAGTGACGGTGTGACCTCGGCGCCGGGTAGCGTGTCGCAGGTGCGCGAATGCGCGGCTGCGCTTACCCGTTTCGCCAAACAGAGCAATACGATTGTGCTGCTGGTGGGCCATGTCACCAAGGAGGGTTCACTGGCCGGCCCTAAAGTACTTGAGCATATGATCGATTGTTCGATCATGCTCGAAGGCAGCAGTGACACCCGCTTTCGGACCCTGCGTGGCCAGAAGAACCGCTTCGGTGCGGTCAATGAGCTGGGTGTTTTCGCCATGACCGAGTTGGGTCTTAGGGAAGTGAAAAATCCTTCGGCGATCTTTCTCAATCGTCAGAGTGAGCCCGCCTCCGGCAGTGTGGTGATGGTGGTGTGGGAAGGTACGCGTCCGCTGTTGGTGGAAATTCAGGCGCTGGTGGACGGCAGTTCGCTGGGCAATCCGCGGCGGGTGGCGGTGGGTCTGGAGCAGAACCGGTTGGCCATGTTGCTGGCGGTGCTGCACCGACACGGCGGTCTGCAGGTGGGGGATCAGGATGTGTTTGTGAATGTAGTGGGCGGCGTCAAAGTGCTGGAAACCAGCGCGGATCTGGCGCTGCTGTCAGCCATTGTTTCCAGCTTTCGCGATCGGCCGTTGGCCGAGGATCTGGTGGTGTTCGGTGAAGTAGGGCTGTCCGGTGAGATCCGCCCAGTGCCAAGTGGTCAGGAGCGCCTGCAAGAAGCGGCCAAGCACGGCTTCAAACGCGCCATCGTGCCGAGCGGCAATCGACCGCGCAAGGCGCTCGAGGGTATGGAGGTGGTTGCCGTCGATACCCTCGCGCAGGCGCTGGAGGCCCTTTGAGGCCTTAAACTGTTGGCTTAGAAGATCTCTTCCAGGCTGTTGTCACTGGCCCGGTTGCCGGGCGTGTAACCAGAGGGTTCACTGGTGTCCGTGTCCGGTACATTTTCCGCTCTAAAAATCTAAAAGATGGCGTTGCTCTGCCCCGGAGCGGCCTGCTTACCCGTATCGGGGTCGATGCGCACTGTGGCAATGCCCGCGGGCTGTTTCATGGCTTGTTCGGGTTTGCCTTTCAGGGCCGCCTGCATGTATTCCATCCAGATGGGCAGGGCGGTCGAACCACCGTATTCGCGCTTGCCCAGGTTCTGGTTGTTGTCAAAGCCGACCCAGGCGGTGGTGGCGACACCCGCGCCATAGCCTGAGAACCAGGCATCCGTGGGGCCGTTGGTGGTACCGGTTTTGCCGGCCAAATCGCTGCGCCCAAGCTTGCGCGCCCGGCGCCCGGTGCCGTAGCGAATAACGTCTTTGAGAATGCTGTCCATGATATAGGCCACGCGCTCCTCGACGATGCGCTCGGCATTGGGGTGCTGGGGTCCTTCGGCTTCCATCAGAATCGCTTCCAGATTACTTGCCTCTTCAAAGAAGGGTTCATCGCCGATGTAAATTTCCTCCGGCCCAAAGGCGACTTCCTCTTCGCAGGGTCGACAGACGACCGGGTGCTCGGCCTGATAAAGAATATTGCCGTCCCGATCCTCAATGCGTTCCAGTACAAAGGGTTTGACCCGGTAGCCGCCATTGGCAAAGGCGGTATAGCCCGTGACCACGTCCAGCGGGGTCGCTGAAAGACTGCCCAGAGCCAACGAAAGGTCGCGGGGCAGCTGCGACTCGCGAAAGCCAAAGCGGGTAACGTAGTCGATGGTTTTGGCGATGCCGGTAGAGCGCAGCAGGCGAATGGAAACCAGGTTGCGCGAGTTGTACAGGGCCTTGCGCAGGCGGGTAGGGCCATAAAATTTGCCGCTGTCGTTGGTCGGGCGCCAGGTGCTTTCCAGTGCCTGATCGTCAAAGACGATAGGGGCGTCATTGATGACAGTGGCGGGTGTGGCGCCATTCTCCAGCGCGGCAGCGTAGACAAACGGTTTGAAGTTGGAGCCGGGTTGGCGATTGGCCTGGGTTACGCGGTTAAAGCTGCTGTGCTGATAGTCGAAGCCGCCCACCAGGCTGAGAATGGCACCGGTATCGGCGTCCATAGAGACAAGCGATGCCTGCACGGCAGGTAATTGCGACAACTGCCAGCGTTTGCCCGGTTCGGCGGTGACCCGGATTACATCACCGCGTTTGAGGATGTCGGCTGCGGTTTTTGGCGCTTCACCGCGGCTGTCCTCGTTGATATAGGGGCGGGCATCTGCCAGTCCGTCTTCCCATTGCAGCTCGATTTCGGTGCCGTCGCGCATCAGGCAAGTAACGCTCTGATCGTTAACGGTTGTTACCAGTGCCGGTTCCCAGCGGCCGACACTACCGAGGCGTCTCAGCTCTGACTGCCAATGGTCGCGATCAAGCGGGGAGGTCAGTTGCCAGTGTTGCTCCGGTC
>JBFHCW010000307.1:0-2899 GCA_041585035.1 Litorivivens sp. | reverse complement strand
GAGGCCTTGTCCAGCGCCGGTTGGCGCCGCTGAATATTCAGAGCCATCAGGCCTTGATGTGGGACGCCATAAAGGACTGGACGGCGGCCAGATCATTGTCGAGCACTTCATAGCGCTCGGGCAGGCTTAGCAGGTCTTTCATATGATGCGGCAGAGCCGGCGATTCCGGATAACCTGCCTTCATCACCGCTTCCGGGAACTTGGCCGGATGCGCGGTTGCCAGTGTCACCATGGGCACGCTGCGATCGCGCCGACAGGCCCGAGCCGCGTGGACGCCAATCGCGGAATGCGGGTCGAGTAGGTATTCGGTGTTGTCGAACACGTCCTTGATGGTGGCCACGGTTTCATCGTCGCTGACGCGGCCGCTGTCGAACAAATCCCGCACCTTGGCAAACACTCTGTCGGGTACCGACACCGATTCGCGATTGAAGCGATCCATCAGATCGGCGACGGCCGCGCCGTCACGATCATAGCCATCGAACAGCATGCGCTCGAAGTTACTGGAAATCACGATATCCATGCTCGGTGACAGGGTGTGTTGCAACTCCTGTTTTTCAAAGCGGTTGCTGCTGACAAAGCGGTGCAGGATATCGTTGCAGTTGGTGGCAATTACCAGCTGATCGATTGGCAGGCCCATCTGCTTGGCCAGATAACCGGCGTAGATATCGCCAAAGTTGCCGGTGGGCACCGAAAAACTGACTTTGCGTCCGGGCGCGCCCAGCGCCAGTGCGGCGTAGAAGTAATAAACGATCTGGGCCATGATTCGCGCCCAGTTAATGGAGTTCACCGCGACCAGCTGGCGCCCTTCGGGCAGAAAACCCTGATCGGCGAAGCTGGACTTCACCATCGCCTGACAGTGGTCAAAGTGACCCTTCACCGCGATATTGTGGATGTTATCGCCTTCGACGGTAGTCATCTGCCGGCGCTGCACTTCAGAGACCCGCTGGTAGGGGTGCAGAATAAAAATATCGAGGTTTTTGCAGCGTTTGCAGCCCTGAATCGCGGCGGAGCCGGTGTCACCGGAGGTAGCCCCCATCACCACCACTTTCTGATTGCGGCGCTCCAGCACATAGTCCAGCAGGCGTCCCAGCATTTGCAGGGCAAAGTCCTTGAAGGCCAATGTCGGCCCCTGAAACAGCTCAAGAATCCACTCGTTCTGATCAATCTGCACCAGCGGTGCAATGGCGTTATGACGAAACCCTGCGTAGCTGTCGTTGACGATGGCACGAAGATCCTCGTCCGGAATGGCGCCGTCGATAAAGGGTTTTACAATCTCAAAAGCCAGCTCGGCGTAGGACAGGTCAGCCCAGGCCGCTATCTGTTCAGGGCTGTAGGTCGGCAGGGTTTCCGGCACATACAAGCCGCCATCCGGCGCCAGGCCAGTAAGCAGAACGTCTTCAAAGTTCAGGGCGGGCGCTTTGCCGCGGGTACTGATGTATTTCATGGTTTGCCTTCGTAATCTGCAATCTATGGCGCAAGACGCTGTGGTCTGCGCGACTGGAATGCGTCAGACGTTCGACGTCCGACGTCCGCCCCTTAACCCGCCAGCGACTCAACCCGAATCCGGACAACCTCTTCTGCGATGCTGTCGAGCGCCTGAATCTGCTCCACCGCCGCCATCAGCGCTTTTTCGCGCGTGACATTCGTGAGCAGGATAACCGGCACGTGATCCGCGTCTTCGGCGGGCTGTTTCTGAATCAGCGCTTCAATACTGATGCCCGCGTTGCTCAGAATCTGGGCAATCTGCGACAGCACGCCGGGCTTGTCCAGCGCCGACATGCGCAGGTAATAGGCGGTCTGAATTTCTTCGATGGGCTTGACCGGGTGATCGCTCAGGGTATCCGGGTGGAAGGCCAGATAAGGCACGCGATGTTTGGGTTCAGCGGTCAGGGTGCGAGCCACATCAACCACATCGGCCACCACTGAGGAAGCGGTGGGCTCACTGCCCGCACCGGGGCCGTAGTACAGGGTCGGGCCAACCGCATCGGCCTTGACCAGAATAGCGTTCATAACGCCGTTAACGTTGGCGATCAGTCGCTTTTCGGGAATCAGGGTCGGGTGCACGCGCAGCTCAATACCCTCGTCATCGCAGCGGGCGATCCCGAGATGCTTGATGCGGTAACCCAGCTCTTCCGCGTAATTCACATCTTCCGTGGAGATACGGGTGATACCTTCGGTGTAGACCTTGTCGAACTGCAGCGGGATACCAAAGGCAATCGAGGCAAGAATGACCAGCTTGTGCGCCGCGTCGATGCCTTCCACGTCGAAAGTCGGGTCGGCTTCGGCATAGCCCAGCGCCTGAGCTTCTGCCAACACATCACCAAAGTCGCGACCTTTCTCACGCATTTCTGTGAGAATGAAATTACCGGTGCCATTGATAATACCGGCCAGCCACTCAACCTGGTTGGCCGCCAGGCCTTCGCGCAGGGCTTTGATAATGGGAATACCGCCGGCAACCGCAGCTTCAAAGGCGACACTGACGCCCTTTTCGTGGGCGGCGGCGAAAATTTCATTGCCGTATTCGGCAATCAGCGCTTTGTTGGCCGTAACTACGTGCTTGCCGTTGGCAATGGCTTCGAGTATCAGATCCCGGGCCACCGTGGTGCCGCCGATAAGCTCGACCACAATATCGATATCGGGATTGCGTACGACTTCAAAAATATCGCGGGTAACGGCAACACCAGCCGTGTCACAGGCAGGATTGTCACGGCGGGCACCAACCTGGGTGACCACAATATCAGCCCCGACACGGGCCCGAATGGAGTCGCGGTTGCGCGCCAGAACATTGAAGGTACCGCTGCCAACGGTGCCCAAACCACAAATGCCTACCTTAACGGGATTCAAGCTGCCTCTCCTCACGTGCCTGCCCGGCTGACGCCGGCTGGCGGAAAATTGAAGG
>JBFHCW010000306.1:0-2907 GCA_041585035.1 Litorivivens sp. | reverse complement strand
GAACTGGGGCGCAAACGTCAGATCGACCAGAGTGCCTGTAACAAGGACTATTCTTGCGTGGAAGGTTTCTGTCCCAGCTTTGTCTCGGTGGTGGGCGGAACGCTTCGGAAAAACAAAGCCGCCGAGGGCGCGGAAGGTTTTGCGGCGCTGCCCGAGCCACATCATCCTGAGCTAGATCGGCCCTGGAATATTGTGGTTACCGGGGTGGGCGGCACCGGCGTGCTGACGGTCAACGCTGTTCTGGCTATGGCTGCTCATATTGAAGGTAAAGGCTGCGCCACGATGAATCAGACCGGCCTGGCCCAGAAGTTCGGCCCCGTCGTCAGTCATCTGCGTGTCGCCCGGCGTCAGGAAGACATTAATGCCGTGCGCATTCCGGCAGGGGATGCTGACCTGCTGTTGGGCTGCGATCTGGTGGTCAGTACCAGCGATGAGGCAATTGCCAAGGTGAACGTCGAACGCACCTTTGCCGTGATCAACGAGACCGAAGCGCCGACCGCGGAATTTGTCTATAACCCCGATGCCCAGTTTCCGCTGGCGTCCATGCGCCAGATACTGCACGAGGAGGTGGGAGACAACAAAGTCAGTTTTATTGAAGCCACCGCCATTGCCACCCACCTTCTGGGTGACGCGGTAGCGACCAACTTTTTTATGCTCGGCTATGCCTATCAGATGGGGTATATCCCGGTCAGCGCCGAAGCCATCAATGAGGCCATTGCACTCAATGGGGTTGCGGTGGACTTTAACCGGCAGGCCTTTCTCTGGGGGCGGCGCTGTGTTGTTACTCCGGACAAGGTCAAGCAACTGGCGGGGGTGTCCGGGCCACGGTGGAAGCCGCTCGAATCCCTCGACGAAATTGTAGAATTCAGAGCGAAGCATTTGGCGGAGTATCAGGACGAGGCTTATGCCAGCCGCTATCGCGAACAGGTGGCGCGGGTGCAGGCCGCCGAAGTTGCACTCAGTGGTGAGGGTGATCTCCCTTTGAGTCGAGCGGTGGCCAAAGCGCTGCATAAAGTGATGGCCTACAAGGATGAGTACGAAGTGGCGCGGCTGTTTTCTGACAAGTCCTTTACTCAGGCGCTGGAAGATACCTTTGCCGGCAATTACAGCCTGAAATTTCATATGGCACCGCCGTTGTTATCGAAGAAGGACCCGGATACCGGGCTGCCAAAGAAACAGGTTTTTTCCAAGTGGATGCTGCCCTTGTTTCGAGTGCTGGCCCGCTTGAAACACCTGCGCGGTTCGCGCTGGGATGTCTTCGGATACAGTCAGGAGCGCAAACGCGAACGCGCTTTGATTGGCGAGTTTGAGGCCGTTATTGACGATATTCTGTCGGGGCTAAGGGCTGATCGTCTGCAGCTCGCCATTGAGCGTGCTGAGTTGGTGCAAAACATACGGGGCTTTGGCTACATCAAAGACGCAGCCATTGATCAGTACCGGCTGCGTGAAGCACAACTCAAGAAGCAGTACTGGGGTGACATCGTACAACTGGTTGAAGTCGACTCAGCGGCCTAGGAGAGAGTTATGTCAGTATTCAGTGCGCCATCCTATGATCAGCACGAGCTGGTTGCCTTTCATAACGATGCCGACAGCTGTTTAAAAGCCATTGTCGCTGTGCACAATTCCAGTTTAGGACCTGCTGTCGGCGGTTGTCGTATGTTTCCCTATGTGAGCGACGAGGCGGCGCTGGATGATGTGCTGCGCTTGTCCCGTGGGATGACCTACAAGTCTGCACTGGCGGGGTTGCCGCTGGGTGGCGGTAAAGCCGTTATTGTGGGCGATCCGCACCGGCACAAGAGCCGAGAGCTGTTGTTGGCCATGGGGCGCTTTATAGACAGTCTGGGCGGGCGCTATGTTACTGCCGAAGACTCGGGCACCTGTGTGGCCGATATGAAGGTTATTGGCGAGCAGACTGCCTTTGTGTCGGGAGTCACAAGTCGTCAGCGCTTTGGTGGTGATCCCTCGCCCTACACGGCTTACGGTGTGTATTGCGGTATCCGCGCAGCTCTGCGTTTTCAACGAGGAAGTGATTCATTAAAAGGCCTGCGCGTTGCCATTCAAGGAGTGGGCTCCGTCGGCTGTCATCTGGCTGAACGCCTGTTGCGCCAGGGCGCAGACGTTATCGTGGCCGATGTCAACGCGGCGAATCTCGCTCGTGCCGAGCGGTTGGGCGCCCGGGTGGTCGCGCCGGAAGACGTGTTGGGTGTTCGCTGCGATATTCTTGCACCCTGCGCGATGGGGGCGGTACTTAGTGACGGGGTTATCGATAAACTGCGCGCTGATATTGTGGCCGGAGCCGCCAACAACCAACTGCAAGCTGCCGATCAGGCCGAGCATCTGCGTCAGCGGGGTGTACTCTACGCACCGGACTTTGTGATCAATGCCGGCGGTATTATCGATGTGTACTATCAGCAACAGGGCGCCAGCGCCGAGAAAAGCGAACGGCACGTGGAGCAGATTGGTGAAGTGCTCACACAAATTTTTCGGCGTGCCGAACACGAGCAGCGCTCAACGCATTTGGTGGCCGAAACGATGGCGGAGTCGATCTTCAGGCAGGGTGACAAAACCAGCCTGCGTGTCCCTGCCTGACAATCAGTCTTGTCAGGGTCGATTGCGCCCCAGCTGATCGTGGCTTGAAACCCATTCATCCGACACAATGGCGGCGGCCAGTGACAGGTCGCCCGCCAGCACCGTTGCACCAATAATTTCCGCCAGCTTTTTCGCCTTGCCCTTGCCGTAGCAGTCCATCATCTCAAGGCATTCGCGTTGAGTAGCCAAACCGGTGCCGCCGCCATAGGTGGCGCAAATGATCGACGGCAGGGTTACCGAGTAATACAGATCGCCGTCGTCGGTGAGTTCCATAAAGGCGATGCCGGTATGGGACTCGACCACATTGGCCTCGTCCTG
>JBFHCW010000305.1:0-2931 GCA_041585035.1 Litorivivens sp. | reverse complement strand
CGCTCGACCACCCAGGAGCCATCCATCTCGATTTCCTCTTCGATAATGTACGCGCGCTCTGGCAGATAGCGTACAAAGCCTTCCAGCATGGTGCGCGTAAACGCAATTGCCAGCGTTCGGCCAATGCAGCTGAAAATTGAGCCCCCAAACACCATATTGTTAGCACTGTTGAACTGCCGCGAAAAATCGAGCTCAAGCGGATTGCGCCACTGGTGTGGGTCGAGGTTAATGCCGGGAAAGAAGAGGTAGACATTGCTGCCCTCGGTAATCTCAAACTGCCCAACGTGCTTGGCACGGGTGGCGTGGCGGGACATCGACTTGACGTGGTTATCCCGGCGCAGGAATTCGATAACCGTCTGTTCCGATTGCAGCAAGGCCGGGTTTGCCGACAACTGCGCGCGCGCCTCCGGGAAACGAATCAGGTTGCGCAACAGGTAGGTTGAAGAAACGCCCAGCGTGTTGGCCAGCGCAATAATAAAAAAGCTGGCGATGTTGCCGATAATATCGTCCCGCGACAGACCAAGCTCGTCTGCATCGCGTATAAAACCCGCGATCAGTGATTTTTCCGGAAAAGCGTCATAGCGCGCGTCGACGAATTCCCACACGTCGCGGGCTGCGGCGTCTGCGTCCGCCACTTTGATTTCGTCGGCAGGATTGGCGTGTGAATTGAGAAAGCGGTATCCGCACCCGTAGAGATGGCTGGCTTCATCGTTGCTGAAGGGGATGCCGGCCGTGGCCAGAAACATACGCAGGGGCAATACGGCGATTTCTTCCGCGTAGTCGTCTAGTCGGCCGCCATCGGCCAGGCGACTGGCGACGGCTGTCGATTCCGCAAAAGACACCTGCTCGGTGATGTCGTTGATAAAGCGGACAATCAAGGTTTTGAGCTTGAGGTTAGGGCTGCCGCTGTTGAAATTATGCTGAAAATGTTTGTGCCGGTGCGGGTATAGCTCGGCGTAACGCGCTTCGCGTTGTTCGGCTTCGGAATCGCGGTCGTAGCCTTGTATAAAGTTTTTATCAAACATGATTTCGCGGGCGTAATCGTGGCGAAATATGAAATTCATGCCGTCGGCGCGAAAGCCGAGTATATCGTCGCGCTGGTAGAGCGCTTCGATATGGGGATAGCAGTTCAGTGTAAATTCTTTGTCAAAAATCGAAACGCCCAGATCGGCATAGTCGCTCATTGCCTCGGTCCCCCATCGTGTCTGTTTTTATAATCAGGTTGGTCTGGGCTTGATGTGGCGCACGCCTACTCCGACGCGCGCACCTCGTTCATCGCCGGGTCGAGCGGCTCATTCAATACGCAATAAGTGCCGGCCTGATTGTAGATCTGCGGGATACAGGCATTGCAGCTGGTACAGCCTGACTGGCGCACGCTGCCCTCCTGGAATTTGTTGACCAGGGCCGGGTCGTGCAGCAGCACCCGCGCCATGGCAACCGCATCAAAACCCTCTGCCATCGCCTTCTCGGCGTTGTCGAGGCTTTTTACGCCGCCCAGATAGGCTAGTGGTAAAGTCACAGCGGCGCGCACCTTGCGTGAATATTCCTCAAAATACATCTCGCGGAATTTCAGGCCTTTGGGGGTGCCCGCTGCGGCGGCTTTCATCAGCAGGCGCTGCAGGGGTTTGTATTTGAAGATCTTGGCAAATTCTGCCTGATTCATCGGGCTGCCGAACATAAACCAGGTGGATTCCACATTGCGGCCGCCCGATAACACCAGCATGTCGGCACCGGCTTTTTCCAGTACCCGGGCCGTAACGACGGCATCCTCGGCGGTCGCACCGCGCCTCACCCCGTCAGCCACATTGATCTTGGCGATAACCGCCAGTTCCTCACCCACCGCCTCTTTTACCGCGGCAAGAACCCGTGCCGGGAAGCGCGCGCGGTTCTCTGCTGAGCCGCCGTATTGATCACTGCGGCGATTGCTGAGCGGCGAAATAAACTGGTTTAGCAGGTAGCCGTGGCCCATATGAATTTCGACGGCGTCAAAGCCTGCTTCGCGCGCCATGCGGGCGCCGTCGGCAAACTGCTGAATCACCCGTGCCATGTCTTTTTCATTCATCGGGCGCTGCAGGATATTGCCGTGGAACAGGCCCGCCAGGTTCAAGCCGCCCGAGGCGCTGATGGTGCGATGGGGCAGAAAAATACTGGTGACGAAGGAGCCGCCATGGGTGAGCTGCAGGGAGATTTTGCCGCCTTCGGCGTGTACTGCATCAGTAATGGCTTTGAGGTCCGGTAACACCTCGGGGCGCAGCCACAGTTGATCGGGCAGGGTGCGGCCGACTTTGGCCACCGCTGCGTAGGCCATGGTGGTCAGGGCAATGCCGCCGGCCGCCAGGTCGCGATGATGTTTGAGCAGGGCTTTGGTCGGAAAGCCCTTGCGGTACATGTTCTCGTTGGCACCGGATTTAATAAAGCGATTGCGAAGGGTGATGGGCCCTACGCTGAGGGTACTGAAAGGGCTGTGCTTGGAGCCGGTCGCAGACTGAGTCATTGGCGCTTCCACTGTTATTGTCCGACTCAGGCTAGCACGCGGTTACAGGGCCGGGCATGCGCCATTTGGATTAAGTCCCGGAAGGGGGTTCGTCATCCGGGTGGGGGTCTGCGTGTCCGCCGAAGCCGATGGTCAGAAAGTCGAGCAGGGTTGGCGCGCCGCCGACCAGCCAGCCGCCCAATATGGCCAGGGTGATACTCGATGCGAGCGTCGAGGAGAGCGTCAGGTGGGCGTTGAGGCGCTGCAGCGCCGCGACCATCAGCAGCACCAGCACCATCCCTCCGATGTAGCGCAGGCCTCGCCAGAGGAGGCTGTGGGGGTGGATGGCGTCGTGGGGGTGGGCGATAGCGGCGACGGCACTGCCAAGAAAGAAGCCAATACTGCCGGTAAGCAGCAGGTCGTTCAGGTAGAAGCCTGCCAGCAGCCAGCACACAAGG
>JBFHCW010000304.1:0-2938 GCA_041585035.1 Litorivivens sp. | reverse complement strand
GTAACTGCCGCCTGACAACTCCACCAGATCCACCGACAGGTTGTTGAGCATTGCGACCACCTCTCGCGCATCCTCGGGACTGAAGCCGCCGCGCTGAAAGTCAGCCGAGTTGAGCTTAACCGATACCGCAAATCCGGGGGAGACCGCTCGCCGCACGCCTTTTACAACCTCTATCAAAACCCTTGCCCGGTTTTCCAGCGAGCCGCCCCATTGATCCTGTCGGTGATTGGTCAGCGGGGAAAGAAACTGACTTAACAGATAGCCGTGCGCAGCATGGATTTGCACACCGCTAAAGCCGCTTTGCTCGGCAAGTATCGCGGTGCGGACAAAGCGCGCTGTTACGTCGGCAATTTTCTCGTCGGTCATCGCCCTGGGCGTATCAAAACGCTTGGAAAAACTGCCCATATCAAGTGACACCGCCGACGGCGCCCAGGTTTCCTGACCGAGATTATTCTGCATCTGCCGCCCGGGGTGATTAATCTGCATCCAGAACTGAGCGCCGCGAGATCGCCCTATTTCTGCCCACCGCTTGAACTTGTCCAGCTGGCTGTCGTCTTCAAGCACCACACCGCCGGGCCCGGTCATGGCGCGACGATCAACCATCACATTACCGGATATCAGCAGACCCGCTCCACCGTCCGCCCAGGCCTGATAGAGCTGCATCAGCGCCTTCGAGGGCCCCATCTGCCCGTCTGCCATATTTTCTTCCATTGCGGCCTTGGCGATGCGGTTGGGGATGCTCACACCATTCGGGAGTGTTATCGCTTCAAATAATTTCACGGACAATACCTTTTTGTTATGGGGCTATACGTTAGCAATCAACGACCTCGGGGTGAGTATTTTTGTGCCACCGATGGCATCACGCAACACCCCCTAACGACTCAATCTTGCCACTATGCGACATAGAGAGCGCTGTTTCACCCTACTTGAACGTGAGCGCGCAGTGAGGCCCAACAGGATGATCCACCTGTCACATTAAAGCGTAAGCCTTCCTACAAGCCACGGCAAAGAGTAAAGCGCCATGAAAAAATTTATTGTTGAAAGCTATGAGCTGGTGATGGATTCCCGCAAAAACCCGCTGCGCCATCTCGACCTCGCATCGCAGCACTACATTATGCAGGCGCTGGGGTGGATGTGGAGTATGGTCTTTTCGCTGTCCTTTCTGTCCGTCTTTCATTTCCATTTCGTTTGGGGCGCACACATACTGATGTTTGGCGGTATCTGCCTGACGGTAGGTATCTTCCGACGTGCGGAGCGTCAGCAGCCTGCCGCCGTAGTGTCCGAACTGCAAAGTGCGTCAGATGACTACAGTCACGCATCTGTCTGCAGCTGGAAGCTGGATCGGGAAGCCTGAGTTAACCTGGCGTTGAATCCGCACACGGTGACAGACTGCTGCGGCCTTTTCCGATTTCGAGAGAGACACCATGGCTGATGCGGCGTTGATCATCGGTGCGTCCGGCGGCATCGGCAGGGCACTGACGGATCTGTGGCGCTCAAACGAGCGCTACGCAAAAGTGGTCACTGCGTCACGGCAGATCACTAACGATCCACTCCATCTGGCGCTGGATCTGACCAGCGAAAGCTCGTTGTCTGAGGGCGCGCAGACGCTGAAGACACTTTTGAATGGTGACCAGCTGGCGGCCATTGTGATCTGCAGCGGGCTGCTCCATAGCGAAGCCATCAAGCCGGAACGGCGACTGGCCGCACTTGAAGCGGATGCTTTTGCGGAAAGTATGTCCGTCAATGCACTGGGGCCGCTTTTAGTGGCAAAGTATTTCTCGCCGCTGCTGCCCAAAAAAGATCCGTCGCATCTGATGGCGCTCTCGGCGCGAGTCGGGAGTATCAGTGACAACCGGCTCGGCGGCTGGTTCAGCTACCGCTGTGCTAAAGCTGCACTGAATCAAGGTTTTCAAACTCTGGCGGTAGAACTCGGATGCACGCACCCAAAATGCGTAGTGACGCTGTTTCATCCAGGGACGGTGGATACGGAGTTGTCCAAACCCTTTCAAAGAAACGTACCCGCATCACAATTGTTCAGCCCGGCACGGGCAGCCAGGCAGCTTGAAGACGTGATGCAGGCAAGGCGAAAGTCTAATGGCCACATTTTCGTGGACTGGGCCGGCAAGCCTGTTGCGTTCTAAAAGTGCGTCGGACATTGGCAAAGACTTTTATGACCGATTGATTACATCCACCGCTGTCCGTTAGGCTGCAAGGCTTTATGACCCTTGCGAGAAAGACTGCATGTCACACCTTCCCTGCGTAGAGATCGAACCGACCGAACCCGCAACTGCCTCTGTGATCTGGCTGCATGGCCTGGGCGCCGACGGCCACGACTTTGAGCCAATAGTTCCCGAACTGCGTCTACCAAAGACGCTGCCTGTGCGCTTTATCTTCCCACACGCGCCGTCAATTCCCGTCACCATAAACGGCGGCATGGTAATGCCCGCCTGGTTTGATATCCGCGGCATGGATCTGGACACCGCAGTAGGCGAAGATGATATCCAGACGTCGGTAGCGGCGACGCGAGCACTGATTGAACGGGAGATTGCTCGCGGCATTCCCAGCGAACGCATAGTACTGGCTGGTTTCTCTCAAGGCGGCACTGTCGTCCTGCATACCGCGCTCAGCCATCCGGAGAAACTGGCGGGTTTGATGGTACTGTCGAGTTTCTTCGCCGCGCAGGGCGCGTTGGAGCCACACCCTGCCAACCGCGACATCCCAATTCATGTCTTTCACGGCACCGAGGACCCGATGGCACCCGAATCACTGGGGCAACAGACAGTGGCTGCACTGCAACGGCTGGGTTATGCACCGGACTACAAAACCTACCCCATGCCCCACGCCGTCTGCCCCGAGGAAATTTCGGATATTTCAGACTGGCTGCAGCGGCTCCTCCGGGCATAACGGATCAGTTAGCCCGGGTGAACTGTCGCCGATT
>JBFHCW010000303.1:0-2945 GCA_041585035.1 Litorivivens sp. | reverse complement strand
CGAAGGCATCATCGAAATCGTCTGTCGCCGCTTCAGACAGGTCTTTCGCCATAACTATCACTCCTCTCAAATGCGATAGATAAACCTGAAATATCGACTTGCCGGAACCGGCTATCGTCAGCGCTTATTTATGGCTAAACGAGGAGTGTGTCAACAAAAAAATGATTAACAATTTATGATCAGAAGCGCGGCGGGGCCGGGTGGCCACCGCCGCGTTTGATCTGGGTGGGGAATGGCGATCCCTCGCCTTACCTCTCTTCCCTGAGAGCCCCATTGCAGATTGCCTGCAGGCGAGCACAGAGCTGCGCCGCTGACGCATTCAGAAGACAATCTACAGGGGGAGAATAACGAAACAATGACATCGCAAATCCCTTTGGCAAGCGTTGCAGATTCCTTCTGAACGAGCCGAGACTGTATATCCGTTCATAACTTGGCGTCAAGCCCCTATGGCTCACTTTTTGCGATTGCGTGACGTAGGCCGGTTGCCCAGCAAAGGTGTAGCCATGGCACCAACCCTCCAGAACCCTCGGCCCCTTAGCAGAGTAGAGGGACTATAAGCGGTTGATGCCATTCAAGGCGGCTGTTCGGTAGGCCTCGGCCATGGTCGGGTAATTAAAGGTCGTGGAGATGAAGTAACGCAGGGAGTTACCCTCCCCTTTCTGCTTCATGATGGCCTGACCGATGTGGACGATCTCGGCAGCTTCCGCGCCAAAGCAGTGAATGCCGAGTATCTCCAGCGTCTCCACATGGAAAAGCAGCTTTAGCATGCCCACCGTTTCGCCGCTGATCTGGGCGCGGGCGGTGTCCTTGAACAGCGCCCTGCCTACTTCGTAGGGCACGCGCGCCTCAGTCAGCTCGCGCTCAGTGGCGCCGACCGAGCTGATTTCGGGAAGCGTATAGATGCCAGTGGGCACATCGTCGACAAAGCGGCAGTTTTCTTTGCCCCTGGCCGAAGCCGCAGCCGAGCGACCTTGGTCGTAGGCCGCGCTGGCCAGACTGGGCCAGCCGATAACGTCACCGGCAGCGAAAATACCTTCCACAGTGGTTTCGTAGTGCTCATCAACTTCAAGCTGGCCGCGGTGGTCAGCCTTCAACCCAACGGCATCCAGGTTCAGGCTGTCTGTATTCCCGGTGCGGCCGTTACACCAGAGCAGAGCATCGCCGCGGAGCTTTTTGCCTGAGTTGAGCGTTACCTCCACCCCCTCATCAGTCGCGCTCACCTGACTGAACTCTTCCCGATCCCGGATCATGACGCCCAAATTCCGAAGGTGGTAGCTGAGCGCATCGGAAATCTCGCCATCGAGAAATTCCAGGAGGCGATCACGGGTATTGATCAACTCCACCTTGATCCCCAGGCCGGAAAAGATTGACGCGTATTCGCAACCGATGACACCTGCGCCGTAAATCAGAATCTTGCGCGGGGTGTGGGCCATATCCAGCACCGTATCACTGTCGTAAATACGCGGATGGGAAAAGTCGATATTGTCCGGGCGATAAGGTCGCGACCCCGTGGCAATAACCACCTGCGCCGCACTTACCCGATGCTCCCGCCCCTGCTGACTGATGGCGAGCGTGTTGCGATCGACAAAGCGGGCCTGCCCGGCAATCACTTCGATACGGTTGCGCTGATAGAACTTGCTGCGCATGGCCACTTGACGCTTGATCACATCATCGGCGGCCCTCAGCAGGCGGGGATAGGTCAGCGTGCGCGGATCACCCAGATCGCGAAACAGCGGGTTGCGGTTGAAGCGCATCACCTGCCGCACCGTGTGACGCAAGGCCTTGGAAGGGATGGTACCCTGATGCGTACAGGCCCCGCCTACCCAGCTTTGCTGTTCAACGATGGCCACGCGCTGGTCATGCTTTACCGCATTCAGCGCCGCGCTTTCACCGGCGGGGCCGCTGCCAATCACCAGAAGGTCGTATTGGGAAACTGTCATTTACTTATCATTCTCCGGGGCAAGACTATACGCCAAAACACACTATGCCTTGGCTGTCACTTCTCCCCCATTGATCCACATACGCATGAGACCCATGGGCATTCTATCGCAAGCGGGGACTTCCTGTCGTTCCCTGTGTAGAATCCACGGACCCTACAAGGATAGCCCATGCCTCAGACCCCACACGTCCGCGAAGCCTACGGTATTGTTTCGCCCACCAGCCGCAACCCAGCCCTGCGCCGCCTGAAAAGCACCCAGAGCACACCCTCCATTCATGGCAATAAATTATGGGGCTCCTGCTATCTGTTAATGGAATATCTGGAGCACGCCCCTCTGCCGCAAGGGTGTCGGGTGCTGGATCTAGGCTGTGGCTGGGGCTTGGGTGGCATCTACTGCGCGAAGCTGTTCAATGCTGACGTCACCGCGATGGATGCCGACCCGGCGGTTTTTCCCTATCTGCAATTCATTGCTGAACAAAATGGGGTGACCATCACACATAACGTCGCGCGCTTTGACGAACTGACCCGCGATTACCTGCAAAACTTTGACGCGGTGATCGGCGCCGACATCTGTTTCTGGGATGCGCTGGCCGACGACGTAGCCGCATTGATTGACCGGGCGATCGAGGCAGGCGTTGCCAAAATCATCATCACCGACCCTCAGCGACCACCCTTTAATGCGCTGGCAGATCGCTGCGTTGAAGAGCACTTCGCCGATGCACTGCCTATCGAAACCGAACAGCCGCGCCGGTTTACCGGCACCGCACTGGTTATTGAGAACGGTTAGCCCGGCAGGGCTCTGAGCCAAACTCGCAGAAAACGCAGCAGGCGTGAGCTTTCAGCGTTTCACCACAGGCAACACAGGTACATTGCTCAGGGCCGCGCCCCGGCGGGAGACGCTCCGTCACTTTGAAACCGCATTTCGGGCACTGCAGAATACTGCGGCTCGACTTCGAGCTTGTCATAAAACAATCACTTTTCTGTCACAGTGAGTACATACATCGGG
>JBFHCW010000302.1:0-2953 GCA_041585035.1 Litorivivens sp. | reverse complement strand
CGGCATCGCGGGAATAATCAATTGAACGGACAAAGGCACACAAACAGCGTGCGCAATCTAAGGGGAAAGCGTACGGCAATCGAGATAATTGTGAGAAAGGAGCGCTATGGCGGACTGACTGACACAACAGATTCCGAAGAGAAGTTTCGTTTTGGAGCGCGCATTGTACGCGAGTGACCTTTTAAAGCAATTGAGTGGGGGGCTGGTGGACAGCTCTAAGAAATCGGCAAAAGCCTGAAAAGGCGCCGCGCCCGGCCATTTCGGGGGCCTTATTCGGCGCGACGCCGCTTGAACGGCAGGTGCTGCGGGTTGCGCGGCGCCTCTTGTGAACCTCAAGCCCCATCGGGTGAATCCGTGACTGCACCGCCTGACGCCGAGCCCACCAGCTTCGCATATTTTGCTAGTGCTCCGCGTCGGTAGCGCAGCGGCGGGCGCTGCCAGGCTTGGAGGCGAGTGCTTATTTCAGCCTCGTCCACGTGCAGGGTGATTTCGTCCTGTTCGGCATCGATGGTGATCTGGTCGCCATCCTGAACGATCGCCAGCGGGCCGCCGTCCATGGCTTCAGGACTGATATGGCCCACCACAAAGCCGTGACTGCCGCCTGAGAATCGACCATCGGTGATGAGCGCTACGTCTTCACCCAGGCCCCGTCCCATAATCGCGGAGGTGGGGGCGAGCATTTCGCGCATCCCGGGGCCACCCTTGGGGCCTTCGTAGCGGATGACAATAACGTCGCCGGCTTGCACGGTACCGTCCAGAATCCGGTCCAGCGTTTCCTCTTCGGACTCAAATACACGTGCGCGACCGGTGAACGACAGGCCTTCCTTGCCGGTGATCTTGGCCACTGCACCTTCCGGGGCGAGGTTGCCGCGCAGAATGCGCAAGTGGCTGTCTTTCTTGATGGGCTGGTCCAGGGGACGGATGATGTCCTGACCGGCAGGGTAGTCCGGCGTGTTGGCCAGATCTTCGGCCAGTGTCTTGCCCGTGACCGTCAGACAGTTGCCGTGCAGCAGCCCCGCATCCAGCAGCCGTTTCATCAGCGGGCGGATGCCGCCGATTTCCACCAGCTCCGACATCATGTACTGACCCGATGGACGCAAATCCGCAACCACCGGTACGCGGCGGCCTATGT
Source organism: Litorivivens sp. (assembly GCA_041585035.1). GTDB lineage: Bacteria > Pseudomonadota > Gammaproteobacteria > Pseudomonadales > Spongiibacteraceae > Litorivivens. The sequence continues at coordinate 1,821 of JBFHCW010000302.1, read as the reverse complement.
GGGTGAAATCGTCGATAGAAAGGTCGACTTCCATGGCGTCGGCCATGGCCAGCAGGTGCAACACGGCATTGGTGGAGCCGCCCAGGGCGATAACCACGGTGATGGCGTTTTCAAAGGCTTCACGGGTCATAATGTCGCGCGGGCGAATGTCCCGGTCAATCAGGTTAACCACCGCCTCGCCAGCGGCTTCACAATCCTGTTTTTTACTGTCGGATATGGCGTCCTGGGCGCTGCTGCCGGGCAAGCTCATGCCGAGGGCTTCGATCGCCGAGGCCATGGTGTTGGCGGTGTACATGCCACCGCAGGAGCCGGGTCCGGGTATGGCTTCCTTCTCTATCTGTTCAACGTCGATCAGTTCCATGTCGCCCTTGGCGTGCGCGCCCACCGCCTCAAACACCGAAATGATGTCGGTGTGGCCTTTGCCCGGACGGATGGTGCCGCCGTACACAAACACAGAGGGTCGGTTCAACCGCGCCATGGCAATCAGGCAACCCGGCATATTCTTGTCACAGCCGCCGATGGTCACCAGGCCGTCGAAGGCCTCGCAGCCGGCCACGGTCTCGATGGAGTCGGCGATAACCTCGCGCGATACCAGAGAGTACTTCATGCCTTCGTAGCCGTTGGCGATACCGTCGGAAATGGTGATGGTGTTAAAGATCACACCCTTGCCGCCAGCGGCGTCGGCGCCCTTGCACGCCAGGTCGGCGAGCTGGTCGATATGCATGTTGCAGGGGGTCACCATGCTCCAGGTGGAGGCGATGCCAACCTGGGCTTTTTTGAAGTCGTCGTCGGTAAAGCCGGTAGCGCGCAGCATGGCCCGGCCCGGTGCTTTGCGGATGCCGTCCACCAGTTCGCTGCTGTAGGGTCGTTTGCGTGTGCTCGTGTTGTCACTCATCGGAGTCTCCGGCGCGGCTATAAGTATGGGGTGCGGCTTGTTGAGGGAGCGTTTACTATGAGCCCATGGTCGCCGATTGCGTCGCCGGGTTAAAGCCATATGGGGTTTTTGGCGGATTTTGACAGGCTGTCTGGCGTGTGACCGGTGAGTGCGGGAATGATTGATAGTGCAAAAGCGGTAAGGAAAGCAGCGGTTCGTGGGTAATCTGACGGAAATCGATTTGTTGAGCGAAGATGAAAAATGGATGCGTCACGCCCTGACGCTGGCCCGCGAGGCAGAGCGTCTGGGCGAAGTACCCGTTGGCGCGGTACTGGTTCGCGACGGTCAGCTTGTCGCTGAGGGCTTTAATCAGCCGATATCGCGGAACGACCCGACAGCTCATGCAGAAGTCGTGGCGTTGCGCGCGGCGGCACAGGCCGTGAGTAACTATCGCCTGCCGCACACCACGCTCTATGTCACGGTTGAGCCCTGCACCATGTGCGCCGGGTCTCTGGTGCATGCACGCATAAAACGGCTGGTTTATGGCGCGAGCGAGCCACGTGCGGGGGCGGTGGCCAGTCAACTGCAGGTCTTGTCGCAGCCTTTTTATAACCACCGGGTAGAGGTTCAGGGTGGAGTGTTGGCGGAAGAGTGTGCCGAGCTGATCAGCGGTTTTTTTGCACGCAAGCGAAGATGAAATGCCCCTCACCCTAACCCTCTCCCAGGGGGAGAGGGGATTCTATACAGGGTGCTTGAACTTCCGTGCTCTCCCAGAGGGAGGAGGATGCTTTGCAGAGTTCTGTGCCCCCTCTCCCTCTGGGAGAGGGCTGGGGTGAGGGCGATCCTAGAGTGCTTTGTAAAACGGGGCCACGGCTGGCGGCAGCAAATCCTCAACCACTTTGGGCGGCGGCACCCGCACCTTGCTGATCTCGGTCCAGGTTAGCAGG
>JBFHCW010000301.1:0-2960 GCA_041585035.1 Litorivivens sp. | reverse complement strand
GTTGTCTTGCCGATGGTGTTCTATACTGCGGCGGTTGGCAGTACCATGCCGCAGGCCATGTCGGTGGCGCTGGCGCCTTTTGCGGATATGGCAGCTACCGCGAGCGCATTGCTGGGCTTTCTGCAAATGGGCACCGCTGCACTGGCGGGTGCCTTTGTCGGCAGTCATCTGGACGGCACGGCAGTTCCCATGGCGTTGACCATGATGTCGGGCGGTCTGGTAGCGTGTTGTGGCTTTTGGCTGTTGCGGCCTCAGAAAAATTGAAGTGTTGCTATGCTTAAGGCTGTTGCTGGCCGCGAGCGATAAAAAAAGGTTTGTTCAATGAAGTGGTTACGGCGTATAGCGTTTGTCTTTGTTCGGGTGTTGCTGCGGCCGGTGCTGTGGACCGTGAAGCCCCAGGTCATCCCGGAAAACCTGGATGCGCTGCGTGAAACCCTGCAGGGCAAGCCGGTATGCTACGTCTTGCGCCAACACAGCTGGTCTGACCGGCTGGTGCTGGAGCGGTTGTGCCGACAACTGGATTTGCCGGTTGTTAATGCGCCCTCCGGTGATCTGCCCACTGCCGACAGTGCTGCTTGCCTTTACTTACCGTTGATTGCCGAGCTGGATGAACAGCGCTCGCCTCAGCAGCTGGTGCAGGTTATCGCAGGCGCCGCCGGTCAGCACGATGTGGGCATCCAGATCCTCCCCGTATCCATTTTCTGGGGGCGCGATCCGGGCAGTGAGACCTCTATCCTAAAACTGCTGGTCGGTGATGCGGAATTCGCCGGCGGTTTGCGCAAGTTACTTATTATGCTGGTTCAGGGGCGTTCAGCGCTGGTGAATTTTGCCGAGCCCATCGACTTTGACAGCTTCTTAAAGCGTCAGCCGAACCACCTGCGCGCCGCCGAGTTGCTGCATCGCGGTCTGTCGTTTCACTTCTTGCGGCAAAAGACGGCGACCCTCGGGCCGAGCCTGTTGTCACGTCAGCATATGATCAACGTCACACTGCGTCGCCCGCTGGTGCAACAGGCGCTGCAGGAAGAAGTTCAGGAGCAGAACATAAGCCGCGACGAGGCCTATAAGCGCGCGCGGAAAATGGCCAACGAAGTAGCCGCCAATTTTGATCCGCGCATGATCCGGTTTCTGGATATTGTCCTTAGCTGGGTGTTCCGCAAAATATTCAGTGGCGTGAAAGCCTACAATGTGGATCGGCTGCGCTCGGTTGCCAACAAGTATCATGTTATTTACATGCCGTCCCACCGCAGCCATCTGGATTACCTTCTGATTTCCTGGACCCTCTACTATCAGGGGTTGGTGCCGCCACACATCGCGGCGGGCGTGAACCTGAACTTCTGGCCCGCTGGCGGACTGCTTCGCCGCGGTGGGGCCTTCTATATTCGCCGCAGTTTTGCCGGTCAGCAGTTGTATTCCGCGGTATTCAGAGCCTACCTTGATGTGCTGTTGGGGCGCGGTTATCCGGTGGAATTCTTCCCGGAAGGGGGACGCAGCCGTACCGGCCGTTTGCTTCCTGCCAAGCGCGGTATGCTGTCGATGGTGGTTGAAAGTTTCCTGGCGCAGCCGAGCCGCGCGGCGGCGCTGGTGCCGGTATATGTGGGCTACGACAAGCTCGTGGAAGGCGGCAGTTATGCCAAGGAGCTGCGCGGCGCGGGCAAGAAGAAAGAATCCGCGGGCGAGTTACTGAAGGCGCGCAAGATTTTTAAATCCTCCTACGGCAGTCCGCACGTTGCGTTTGGCGAGCCGATCATTCTTTCCGAAGCGCTAAATCGTCTGGAGCCCCAGTGGCGAATCCGCTGGCAGGCCGATGATAAAACCTGGCTGCCGCTCGCCATTGAGCGGCTGTCGCGGCTCAACATGGAACGCGTTAATCAGGCTGCGATCGTCAATCCAATAGGCCTGGTCTCGGCGATTCTGCTGTCGAGTCCGCAGCGAGCGATGGCGGAGACCGAACTGCTAGAGCAGATTGAGCGTTTCCTGACATTGATGCGGCGAGTCCCCTACAGCCAGGATATTGTTCTGCCAGAGCAATCAGCGGCGGAGATTTTCGAAGCGGCGGCGCGCACGGCCGGCCTGTCTCGTATAGAACATGCCTGGGGGCCGATTATTACGGTCACCGGTAATGAAGCTGTCATGCTTACCTATTACCGCAACTCGGTGATGCACGTGCTGGCTTTGCCCTCGTTGATTGCGCGTTTTCTCAGGCACAGCAACAGTATTGATGAAGAGGCGCTGGTTCAGCGCTGTGTCGGCCTGTATCCCTTCCTGAAACGCGAGCTTTTTCTGCACTGGCCGATAAGAGACGCGGAAGAACGGGTGCGCGAGCTGATTGAGGCCATGGTTGAACTCGGTTTGTTGAGCCGCGATGGCAGCAAACTGTATCGCCCGGATATTGGCTCGAGCGAGTACAGCGCACTGATCGGGCTTGGTCGCCTGCTGCGGGAAACCCTGGAACGCTACACCATGTGCAGCCTGCTGCTGGTGTATCAGCTCAGCGAGCGACCCACCGAGCGTTCCGCAATTGAGCAACACATTATCTTTATGGTGCAGCGCCTTGCGATTTTGACCGGCAGGGAAGCGCCGGAGTACTTCGATAAAACCCTGTTCCGTATTTATATTGATGCGCTGGTCGATCAGGGGCTGCTTGAAGAAGAGGGCACCTTATTGAGTGTAAACCCGCGTCTGCAGGAACTGGCGGAGCAGTGGGTTTGGTTGCTGGGGCCTGCGGTACAGCAGGGGATGCAACATCTGGTGCGCGACCCGCGATTGTCTCTGCAGAAACTGGAAGACGGTGAATCGCAGGAGCAGTGAAAGTGACCTGTCTGTCACAAAACTGTTTCTCAACTGACATTTGACTGTCACTGCCACTCGCTAGTCTGGCTCCGTGTTAAAGCGCGGAGCCAAACCAGTGAGCACTCCCTTGCTGCGGTACAAAGCAGTCTGGTTGTCTGATATTCACCTGG
>JBFHCW010000300.1:0-2964 GCA_041585035.1 Litorivivens sp. | reverse complement strand
GCGATCGCCAGTCAGAACGGCAGACAGCGTCGCCTCCTGAGTCAGGCTGCCATCGGCATTTGGCACAAAACACAAACCGGTCTCAAACAAACGCACCCGCGCCTGCTGGCGATTCAGGTTGTGCGAAACGGCTTTGAGCAAACCCGGCCAGTGACTCAGGCGCATATCCGCGAGATCCGCAGAGATCGGGTTAATCAGGGAAACGGTTTCAACACCCGGAAACAGGGCCGATTGCCACACGGGATCAACAAAACTGTAGGTGATTGCTTCCTGATAGCCCAGCGCGGTCATTCGGCGACGCACTTCGCCAACGCCTATCTGGCTTTCAGGTTTGGCGATAATGTCCAGCGTATCGGTTATCGGCTTCACCGGCAGATTGTTATAGCCCACGATGCGAGCCAGCTCTTCCAGCAAGTCCACCTCAATTGCCAGATCAAAGCGCCAGCTTGGGGTCGTAACAGCCCAACCGCCGTCGGCCTTATCCACCTGAAGGCCGAGCCCTTTCAGAATACTTTCCACTCGCGCTGCAGGCACCGGCATGGCCAGCATTTTTTCGATCCGGGCCTCGCGCAGGCTGATATGTTGTGGCTCGGGCAAATACGCCGTGGTGCGTTCAACCACGGGGCCCGGCTCGCCGCCCACGATTTCTGTAATCAGTCGGGTAGCGCGCTCAATGGCCTGTTTGGGCAGCTCATAGTCCACTCCCCGCTCGAAGCGGTGGGAGGAATCGGTGTGCAGGCCGTAGGAGCGAGCCCGACCAGCGAGCTTTTCCGGCGCGAAGAAGGCGGATTCCAGAAAGATATCGCAGGTCGTTTCACTGACGGCGCTTTCCTTGCCGCCCATGATACCGGCTAATGCCAGCGCCTTTTTCTCATCGGCGATGACCATGGAATCACTGCGCAGCTCCAGCTCCTGACCATCGAGCAGGGTGAGTTTCTCACCCTGCGTGGCCAGCCGCACATGAACGCCGCCATCCAGTTTCGCCAGATCAAAGCCGTGCAAAGGCTGCCCCAGTTCCAGCAGAATGTAGTTTGTGACATCCACCACCGCGTCAATGGAACGCAATCCAGCGCGACGCAGTTTTTCCTGCAACCACAGCGGAGAAGGTTTGCTTATATCGATATTGCGAATCACCCGACCGCAGTAACGGGGGCAATCTTCCTCGGCTTCGATGGTGATCTCGCGCTGCTCATCATTGACCGCAGCAACGGGTGAGCAGTCCGGCTCGTTGATTTCCAGCTCATTCAGTACTGCCACATCGCGGGCAATACCGCGCAAGCTCAGGCAGTCAGAGCGGTTAGGGGTAAGCCCAAGCTCAATCAGCTTGTCATTCAGGCCCAGCGCATCGCGCAGATCCTGACCAGGCTGCGTCTCGGGCGCCAGCTCCATCAGCCCACCGGTGGAGTCACCCAGCTCCAGCTCGTCGGGGCCACAGAGCATGCCAAAAGATTCCACGCCGCGAAGCTTGGCCTTTTTGATTTTAAAGTTACCCGGCAATACGGCGCCCACGGTCGCAAACGGCACCTTGATGCCAGCTCGCGCGTTCGGTGCGCCGCATACGACCTGATACTCGTCCTTGCCGTCGCTGACGGTGCACACGCGGAGCTTGTCCGCATCCGGGTGCTGTTCGGCGGCAAGAATTTCACCGACGATCACGCCGCTGAAGTCACCGGCGACCGCTTCTATTGCGTCCACTTCCAAGCCGGCCATGGTGATCTGGTCGGCCAGTTGCTGTGTATTCAGCTCCGGATTTACCCATTCCCGAAGCCACTGTTCGCTGAATTTCATCGCTATTCCAATCGCTGTGCCCGCTTACATGCAGGCCGAATTTAACTGGTGTATTAGTCGCTCACTGCTCAGGCAAACTGCCGCAAAAACTGCAGGTCACTCTCAAAAAACAGACGCAAATCGTTAACCCCATAGCGCAGCATGGAGAGACGCTCCACGCCCATACCAAAGGCAAAACCGCTGTATTTATCCGGGTCGATGTTCGAGTACTCAAACACCTTCGGGTGCACCATGCCGCAGCCCATAATTTCGATCCAACCCGTCTGGCTGCATACGCGGCAACCATCCCCACCGCAAATCACGCACTGAATATCCACCTCAGCCGAAGGTTCGGTAAAGGGGAAATAGGAGGGGCGAAAGCGCACCGCCAGCTCTTTTTCGAAAAAAGCACGCAGGAAAGACTCGATCAAGCCTTTCAGGTCCGCGAAACTGCTGTCTTCGGAGATCAGCAGCCCTTCCACCTGATGAAACATCGGGGTGTGGGTCAGGTCTGAGTCACAGCGATAGACACGGCCGGGGCAAATCACCTTCAGCGGCGGCTCGCGTTCTTCCATCACTCTCACCTGTACCGGCGATGTGTGGGTGCGCAGCACGGTGTTATCCGACACATAAAAGGTGTCGTGCATGGCGCGCGCCGGATGGTGGGCCGGGATATTGAGGGCTTCGAAGTTGTGGTAGTCGTCTTCGATTTCCGGGCCTTCGACAGATTCAAAACCAATACTGCCGAAAAAGGCCTCTATACGCTCGATGGTTCGGGTAACCGGATGCAGGCCACCGCTGTCCACGCCCCGACCGGGCAGCGTGACGTCGATGCTTTCTTTAGCAAGCTTTTCGGCCACGGCGGCATTTTCCAGATCGGCCTTGCGAGCCTGAATCTGATCTGACAGCAGTGCCTTGACGCGGTTTATCTCCGCGCCGGCCTTGGGCCGCTCTTCCGCGGACAGGCCGCCCAACCCTTTCAGCAGGGCCGTGATCGAGCCTTTTTTGCCCAGATAGGCCACACGCACATCGTCCAGCGCCCTGGGGTCGCTCGCTGCCTGAATTTTTTGACTTGCCTCGTCAGCCAATGCTTCGAGGTTTTCCATGCTTTTGCCTCTGCTTGTTACCGCCGGCGGCGGATCACGATACAAAAAAATAGGGAAAGAGCGGCAGCCCTTTCCCTATCTGTAAACTTAT
>JBFHCW010000299.1:0-2979 GCA_041585035.1 Litorivivens sp. | reverse complement strand
GATTCACGCGGGTGTGCTATTGCGCTACGTGCCCATGACGGCAAAACGGGTGACCGGTATTGTCTCTCGCGGTGGCTCGATCATGGCGAAGTGGTGTCTGGCCCATCACAAGGAAAACTTCCTCTACACTCATTTCGAAGACATCTGCGAAATCATGAAGGCCTACGATGTCTCCTTCTCGCTGGGCGATGGTTTGCGTCCCGGCTCCATTGCGGATGCCAACGACGAGGCCCAGTTTGGTGAACTGGAGACACTGGGTGAGCTGACCAAAATTGCCTGGAAGCACGATGTGCAGGTGATGATCGAAGGCCCCGGCCATGTGCCGATGCACATGATCGAAGCCAATATGAAAAAGCAGCTGGAACACTGTGACGAAGCGCCTTTTTACACGCTTGGGCCGCTGACCACGGATATTGCCCCCGGCTATGACCACATCACCTCCGGTATCGGCGCGGCCCAGATTGGCTGGTACGGCTGTGCCATGCTCTGCTACGTGACGCCGAAAGAGCATTTGGGCCTGCCGAATAAAGACGATGTGAAAGAAGGCATCATCACCTACAAGATTGCCGCCCATGCCGCAGATCTGGCCAAGGGCCACCCCGGTGCCCAGTTGCGCGATGATGCCCTGAGTAAAGCGCGTTTTGAGTTTCGCTGGGACGATCAGTTCAACCTCGGTCTCGATCCGGATACGGCGCGCGAATACCACGACGAAACCCTGCCGAAAGAATCCGCCAAGGTGGCGCACTTCTGCTCCATGTGCGGGCCGAAATTCTGCTCCATGAAAATCACCCAGGAAGTGCGCGATTACGCTGCGCAACAGGAACTGGAAGCAGAGATGGCGAAAAAGTCGGAGGAGTTTAAAACCCAGGGCAGTGAGCTGTACCACAAGGTTTGATGGTTCGAGCGGCGCTATGAAGGTAGGCATCGCCGGCGCCGGCCTTTTGGGTCGGTTGCTCGGTTGGCAATTGCAGCGCGCGGGCCATCGGGTGACGCTGTTTGACGCCGGTGACGAGCTGGCGTCAAACAGTGCCGCTTACGTGGCGGCGGCCATGCTGGCGCCCTACAGCGAAGCAGTGACCAGCGGTGCCGAGATGTTCGCGCTGGGCAAGCCCGCGCTGGGGCAGTGGCGTGAGCTGCTGCAGCAGTTGGCAGAAAGCAGTTCGCACGCAGTGGCACTGAACGACAGCGGGTCGGTCGTGGTCGCCCACGATCTGGATCGCGCCAGCCTGCAGCATTTCGCCCAGAAACTGCGCGCGGTTGCGGGCAATGACCCCTTCGTCGAAGCGCTGGATCGGCGGGGTATTTCTGCTCTGGAGCCCGAACTGCCGGAAAGTTTCCGGCAGGGTCTTTGGTTGGCGGGAGAAGGCTGTCTGGACAATCGCGCCCTGTTGTCTGCCCTGCATCACGCACTCATTGTCGGTGGCGCGGAGTGGCGCGCCAATGTCGCGGTGCAGTCGGTTAGCGCCGGAATATTGCACACAGCCGCTGGCGCAGAAAAGTTTGACTGGGCCATCGACTGCCGCGGTTTCGGCGCCAAAGCCGATTGGCCGGACGTGCGCGGGGTGCGCGGCGAGATTTTGTGGGTGCGGGCGCCCGAGGTGCAGTTGAGTAGACCGGTCAGATTGATGCATCCGCGCTACCATCTTTATATCACCCCAAAACCCGGCGATATTTATGTGGTCGGGGCAACCGAGATTGAAAGTGAATCTCAGGCGCCGGTAACGGTGCGCTCGCAACTGGAGTTGTTGTCGGCGCTTTACAGCGTGCACTCGGGGTTTGCCGAGGCGCAGATCGTACACAGCTTTGCCCGCTGTCGCCCGGCGCTGCCGGACAATCTGCCGCAGGTGCTGGTCGGCGATGGGTTGCTGCGGCTGAATGGCCTGTATCGCCACGGCTATTTGCTGGCGCCGACGGTAGTGACCTCGGCGATCAAGGCGCTGGCCGGAGATTGCGGTGGTGCGTTTGTTCAGGCACAAAAGTTGAAAGAAGCAAAATGATAGTAGTCAGTGTGAACAGTGAAAGCCGGCAGATCGACGGCGGCAAAAACCTTGCCGAACTGCTCGGTGAATGGGGGTTTGATTGTCAGCGTGTGGCAGTAGCGGTCAACGAGGACTTTGTTCCGCGTTCCACCTACGCAAATGTATCCCTGCAGGCGGGCGACCGGGTTGATGTGGTGGCACCGGTGCAGGGCGGATAGGGCAGAAGATGATGATAGCAGCGCAAGATAACTGGACTCTGTACGGGGAAACCTTTAGCAACCGGCTGCTGATCGGCAGCGCGCTCTATCCCTCGCCGCAGGTGATGAGTGAGGCGATTGCAGCGAGTGGTGCCGAGATCATCACTGTGTCCCTGCGCCGCCAATCGCCGGAAGAAGCTGGCGGTCAGTCGCTGTGGACGCATATTCAAAAGCTCGATAAAACCTTGCTGCCCAATACCGCTGGCTGCCATTCAGTCAAAGAGGCGGTCACGCTCGCGCAGATGAGTCGCGAGATGTTTGAAACCGATTGGATCAAACTGGAAGTGGTTGGGGATGACTACAACCTGCAGCCTGATCCTATCGCCACCGTCGAGGCCGCTGAACAGCTGATCACACTGGGCTTTAAAGTGTTTCCCTACTGCACCGATGATCTGGTGATCTGTCAACGGCTGCGCGATGTCGGCTGTGAAGTATTGATGCCCTGGGGCTCGCCCATCGGCACCGGCCGGGGGTTGATGAACCCCTATAACCTGCAGACCATTCGCGAGCGACTGCCGGATATGCCCTTGATTGTCGATGCCGGTATCGGCAAGCCGTCTCATGCAGTCATGGCATTGGAATTGGGGTACGATGGTATTCTGCTCAACACGGCGGTGGCTCAGGCCAGCGATCCGGTGTTGATGGCACAGGCCTTCCGCGACGCGATTCGCGCCGGTCGCCAGGGTTATCTTGCCGGGGCCATGCCCGAGCGGCAGACCGCCAGTCCGAGCACGCCGACTCTG
>JBFHCW010000298.1:0-3031 GCA_041585035.1 Litorivivens sp. | reverse complement strand
GCGCTAAGAATAGAAACACACTGACAACCCGGTATTGGTATTTAAGGAATTCTGATGACAACCGAAATCAAGGCACCCACTTTTCCCGAGTCAGTGGCCGATGGCACCATCGCGACCTGGCACAAACAGCCCGGTGAAGCCTGTAAGCGCGATGAGCTGATTGTTGATATTGAGACTGACAAAGTTGTGCTGGAAGTGGTTGCTCCAGCTGATGGCGTCGTCGAAGAAATTGTCAAAGGCGAGGGCGAAACCGTACTCAGCGACGAAGTAATCGGCCGTTTCAAAGAGGGCGCTAGTGGCAGTGCCCCTGCTGACAAAGCCGAGCCCAAAAAAGACGAAGCTGCGCCGGCAAAATCTGCCGAGGACCTGAAAGTCAGCCCGGCGGCGCGCAAAATGATCGAAGAAAACGGTCTGGATGCTGCGGCTATTACAGCTACTGGCAAGGGCGGTCTGATTACCAAGGAAGACGTTGTTTCCCATATGGAACAACCCAAGGCGACAGACAAGCCCGAGGCAGCCGCCAAGGCTACTGCCTCGCAAGCGCCGGAAAAAGCCTCGCTGGATAATCTGGTGGTGGGTGAGCGCGTCGAAAAACGCGTGCCAATGACCCGGATGCGCGCCCGTATCGCCGAGCGTCTGCTGGATGCCTCCCAGGGCACTGCGATGTTGACCACCTTTAACGAAGTCAACATGAAGCCAATCATGGAGCTGCGCAGCCAGTACAAGGCGCTGTTCGAGAAGACTCACAACGGCACCCGTCTGGGCTTTATGGGCTTTTTCGTGAAGGCTGCCTGTGAGGCGTTGAAGCGATTTCCCGCGGTCAACGCTTCGCTTGACGGTAACGACATTGTGTATCACGGCTATCAGGATATTGGCGTTGCGGTGTCCACGGACAAAGGCCTGGTCGTGCCGGTACTGCGCGATGCGGACGCAATGGGGATAGCTAACGTCGAGGACAAGATTCGCGATTTTGGTCTGCGTGCCCGGGACGGCAAGCTGGGCATCGACGACATTCAGGGCGGTACCTTTACCATCACCAACGGCGGCGTATTCGGCTCGCTGCTGTCCACGCCGATTCTCAATCCGCCGCAAACGGCGATTCTGGGTATGCACAAAATCCAGGAACGACCGATGGCCGTGAATGGTCAGGTGGAAATTCTGCCGATGATGTATCTGGCGCTGTCGTATGACCACCGCCTGATCGATGGCAAGGAAGCCGTACAGTTTCTGGTGACCATCAAGGATCTGATTGAAGACCCGGCGCGCATTCTGCTGGAAGTCTGATTATTGCCGGCCAGTGGTGCGGGCGCTGCGCGGCAACGGGCAGCGCCCGCTGACCATTCACTCGGAAAACAGTTTTTATTAAGGTTGAACTTATGTCGAAATTCGATGTTGTAGTTATTGGCTCCGGTCCCGCCGGGTATGTCGCAGCGATTCGTGCCGCGCAACTGGGCATGAAAACGGCCTGTATCGAAAAAGCCAAAGGCAAGAACGGCAAGCCAGCCCATGGCGGTACCTGTCTGAACTGGGGCTGTATTCCCTCCAAAGCTTTGCTGGATTCTTCCCACAAATACGTAGAGGCGGCACACGATTTCGCTGCCCACGGCATTTCCGCCAAAGACCTCAAGATTGATGTGCCGGCCATGATCAAGCGTAAGGATCAGGTCGTTGGACAGCTCACGGGCGGTATTGGCGGCCTGTTCAAAGCGAACGGTGTTACCCCGATAGAAGGCTCCGGCAAGCTGCTGGCGGGCAAGAAAGTCGAAGTCACCAAGGAAGATGGCTCCACAGACACGCTGGAAGCCGAGCACGTGATTATCGCTGCCGGTTCGCTGCCGGTCGAAATCCCGCCGGCTCCGGTTGATCAGGAAGTGATTGTCGACTCTACCGGCGCCCTGGATTTTGAGGCTGTGCCCAAGCGTTTGGGCGTTATCGGTGCGGGTGTCATTGGTCTTGAGTTGGGCAGTGTCTGGTCGCGACTGGGCAGTGAAGTGGTTGTACTGGAAGCCCTGCCTGATTTTCTGCCTGCTGTTGACCAGCAGATCTCGAAAGAAGCCGCCAAACTCTTCAAGAAGCAGGGGCTGGATATACGCCTTGGCTGCCGTGTGATGGACACTAAGGTTGCCAAGAAGAAAGTCACCGTTAAGTACAACGACGGTGACAATGAACAGGAAGAGGTTTTCGACAAGCTGATTGTGGCAGTGGGTCGTCGTCCTCACAGCCAGAGCCTGCTGTCGCAGGATTGTGGCGTCAACCTGGACGAGCGCGGCTTTATCTTCGTCAATGACTACTGCGAGACCGATGCTCCGGGCGTTTATGCTGTAGGTGATATTGTGCGTGGCCCGATGCTTGCTCACAAAGGGTCGGAAGAAGGTGTGATGGTTGCCGAGCGTATTGCCGGCAAGAAGACCGCCATGAACTACGATGTGATTCCGAGCGTGATTTACACCCACCCGGAAATTGCCAGCGTCGGCAAAACCGAAGAAGAACTGAAGTCTGACGGCGTACCCTACAACGTGGGCGTGTTTCCCTTTGTCGCCAGCGGGCGTGCACTGGCGGCCAATGATTCTGCGGGCATGGTCAAAATGATTGCCCACGCCGAAACCGACCGCATCCTTGGTTGCCACATCATCGGCTCCAGCGCCGCGGATCTGGTTCAGCAGATCGTCATCGCCATGGAGTTTGGTTCCAGTGCGGAAGACATCGCGTTGACCGTGTTTGGTCACCCGACACTGTCCGAGGCGGTGCATGAAGCGGCACTGGCTGTGGCGGGCCACGCCATTCATATTCCTAATCGGAAGAAACGATAGATTTTTTTGCGCAGGTATGCAGCCTGCGCAAAGAAAGGGGGAGGAGGCTTCAGCTGGTTGATTTATGATCAACGGCTGGTGCTTTAATTTGCGATAGTCGCCATTTTCAGGGAAAATACGCGCCCACATTTTGCGGCTTTTCGCAATTTTTCGAGGGAGCAGGTCACACACTGACAGGATGAGATCTGCTTGAAGTTCCACAGACCGAGACGGTAAAAATC
>JBFHCW010000297.1:0-3043 GCA_041585035.1 Litorivivens sp. | reverse complement strand
GGATGACCAGAAAGTTTGGCCCTTCGTAAAAACAGTCGACGGGACACACTTCCACGCAGTCTGTGTGTTTGCATTTGATGCAGCTTTCCCCAACCACAAATGTCATATTCTGCCTCGTTATCCTGTCCGAATACTTGCCTGATAAGTGACCGCAGGTCTTTGAAGGCGGCTATTCTACCACCTCAAAAAGAAATGGGTACCACCGAATGGCTAACAATCGGTAACAATTCGGGTCACTTTTTTTCCAGTGATTTAAGCTGGTAGAGCAGGTCGAGGGCCTGTCGGGGGGAGAGCTCATCGGGTTCAACGGCCTGCAAGGCTTCCAGCGCTGGACTGGGCACCGGGGCTGCGGCAAACAGGTCCGGCTGGGCAGGCGCATGTCCGTTCACTTTGGTTGGAGCAACCTGCTGCTCCAGACTGGCCAGCTTGCGGCGGGCGTTGTGAATGACAGCGGGTGGAATTCCTGCCAGTTTGGCCACCTGCAAGCCGTAGCTTTGATTGGCCGGGCCTTCCTGAACCGCATGGAGAAACACAATATGATCTTCGTGTTCGGTGGCGTCCAGGTGCACATTCACGGCTTCGGGGTACTGCTCGGGGAGGGCGGTCAGCTCAAAATAGTGCGTGGCGAAGAGGGTGCAGGCGCGAATCTCTTCGACTAAGCGAACAGCGCAGGCCCAGGCCAGCGACAGGCCATCGAAGGTACTGGTGCCACGTCCGACCTCATCCATCAGCACCAGGCTGTTGGCGGTGGCGTTGTTCAGGATATTCGCGGTTTCGGTCATTTCGACCATGAAAGTCGAGCGTCCCCCGGCAAGATCATCGGATGAACCGATGCGGGTGAAAATCTGGTCCACCAAGGGAATACGGGCCGATCTGGCGGGCACAAAACTGCCGATATGGGCGAGCAGCACAATGAGAGCGGTCTGGCGCATATAGGTTGATTTACCGCCCATGTTCGGGCCGGTAATGACGAGCATGCGTCGCTGTTCGTCAAAGCGGGTATCGTTGGCGATAAAGGGGGTATCGAGTACCGATTCCACTACCGGATGGCGGCCACCTTCGATATGCAGCTCCCCCTCGGGTGCTAGCTGCGGCTGACAGAAATCCAGCGCAGTAGCGCGCTCGGCCAGGGTGGCGAGCACATCGAGTTCGGCAACGGCTTCGGCGCAGCCCTGCAGCGGCAACAGTGCCTGATTCAGGGTTTCCAGCAGTTCGTCATAGAGGCCCTTTTCCCGGGCCAGCGCCCGACTCTTGCTGCTCAACGCTTTATCTTCAAACTCTTTAAGCTCGGGGGTGATAAAGCGTTCCGCGTTTTTGAGGGTCTGGCGACGGGTGTATTCCACCGGCGCTTCGCTGGCCTGGGCGCGGCTGATTTCAATGTAGTAGCCGTGCACCCGGTTATAGCCAACTTTGAGTGTGCTGAGGCCGGTGCGCTCGCGCTCGCGCGTTTCCAGCTGTACCAGAAAGTCACCGGCGTTGGTGCTGATGTTGCGCAGCTCGTCCAGTTCGGGGTCGAAACCTTCGGCAATCACGCCGCCATCCCGAATTACCATCGGCGGGTTTTCCACCAGCGCCCGGTCGAGCAGCTCGGTTAGCTCAGGGAAGTCGCCAAGCCGGTCGGCCAGTTGCTGCAGGTGAGGGTTTTCGATGGGGCGTAAGTGGGCGACCAGCGAGGGCACCGCGGTGAGAGAGCGGCACAGACGCGTCAGGTCGCGGGGCCTGGCTGAGCGCAGGGCGACCCGGGCCAGAATACGCTCCATATCGCCAATCTGCTTCAGCTCGTCGCGAATCTGGTCAAAGCGGAAATCGCTCAGCAAGTCGGCAATGCTCTGCTGGCGCCCCTGCAGTTCATGCAGGTCGCGGAGAGGGCGGTGCAGCCAGCGTCGCAGCAGGCGCCCACCCATGCTGGTACGCGTAGTCCCTAGTACGGAGTAAAGGGTGTTGTCTTCACCGCCGTTGAGATTGATATCCAACTCCAGGTTGCGGCGGGTTGCGGCATCGATGGCGACGCTGTCGCTGCGATTTTCGTGCTGGATGCTGCGAATATGGGGCAGGTCGGTGCGCTGCGTTTCTTTGGCGTATTGCAACAGACAGCCCGCCGCGCCCAAAGCGATGGTCAGCTCGCTGCAGCCAAAGCCCTGCAGATCCTTGGTGCCAAACTGCTGGTTCAGCAGCCGCTGGGCGGTTTCCAGCTCGAATTCCCAGGGTGGGCAGCGGCGATAGCCGGGCCGACTTTCCAGCGATTGACTGATCGACAGGCTTTCATTAACCAGCAACTCGACCGGGTTCAGGCGCTGAATTTCTGCTCGCAGGGCATCTTCGCCTTCAGCTTCGAGGACCACAAAACGACCGCTGCTGATGTCCAGGCAGGCGATGCCGAAGGTGTCGTCCTGTTGATGCAGGGCGACCAGCAGGTTGTCGCGACGTTCTTCCAAAAGGGCTTCGTCGCTGACGGTACCGGGGGTGACGATGCGCACCACCTTGCGATCGACGGGCCCCTTGCTGGTCGCCGGGTCGCCAATTTGTTCCGCGATGGCTATGGATTGGCCTTTGCGGACCAGTCGCCCGAGATAGGACTCTGCTGCGTGGTAAGGCACGCCGCACATGGGAATGGGCTCACCACCTGACTTGCCGCGTGCTGTGAGGGTAATGTCGAGCAGTTCGGCGGCCTTTTTGGCGTCGTCGTAGAACAGCTCGTAAAAGTCGCCCATCCGGTAGAAAACCAGCTCGCGGGGGTGATCCGCCTTGATTTTCAGGTACTGCTGCATCATCGGGGTATGCTGTTCTTGCTTGGCTGTGGCGCTCATTGACTCTTACAGGCCCTGCGTTGTGAAGGTGGCGATTGTACGGTGGTGCACCGGTTCGGGCAAAGGCTCGCCCCGGCAAACTGCCGGTTTGATCGCCTGGGTGAAAAAAGTTGCTGTCAACGGTTGACACTGCCCCTTGTTATACTGATTATATATACAGTTAATTTACTGTATGCGAAATCAACGGGGTCAGCTATGGATGATAACAAGCAGAAGGCGCTGAGTGCAGCGCTGTC
>JBFHCW010000296.1:0-3075 GCA_041585035.1 Litorivivens sp. | reverse complement strand
TTTTGGCGGGTGCTTTCTTGGCAGCAACTTTCTTAGCCGGTGCTTTCTTAGCGGGTGCTTTTTTAGCAGCAGCTTTTTTGGCTGGTGCTTTCTTCTTCGGAGCAGCTTTCTTTGCCATTGGTGATAGTCCCATTTGTTTTGTTTGAGTAGGTTTCCCCGACAGGTCGTTAGGTCATATATCAGCGGACAATCTGTTGATTTCACACTGTATATATAGAGCCTGCGCAAGATATAAGCGCATCCCGCACTGTAATACAAGGGTTTTCAGGCAAAAAAGGCTCATTTTTTGTTCGATTTGATCAGAATTTCGGCTTTGACTCCAAACACCAAAGCCCGTGCGTAAAGTCAGTCGAACAAAACGCGTTTCAACGCGCTTACACGTTCAGCCAATTCAGTATCGCTATAAGCCGACGGAGGGTGCACTCCCCACACCGGTTTTGGCCAAGCCGCATCATCACTAAAACGCGCGATATGGTGTATATGCAATTGCGGAACCATATTGCCGAGTGCGGCCACATTCATTTTTTCCGCCTTAAAATGTTCCGCCATGGCTTTGGCAACAGCATTGGATTCCAGCATCAATTGCCGCTGATCCGATTCACTCAACTCAAAAACTTCGCGCACACCATCTCGCCGCGGCACCAGAATCACCCAGGGGTACTGAGCGTCGTTCATCAGTAAAACCTGACACAGGGGTAACGCCCCAATTTCCACCGTATCGGCCGCGAGCCGGCCATCCAGTTCAAACATGAGTAATCCTCTAACAATCCCAGCGGGTAAGCGTGTAAAATGCGGCAAAATTCTTCAGCAAGGCTAAGAGTCGCATGCGAGCCAGTCAATTTCTTATTGCCACCCAGAAAGAAACCCCTGCCGACGCCGAGGTTATCAGCCACCAGCTCATGCTTCGCGCGGGGCTGATCCGCAAACTTGCCTCCGGCCTGTATACCTGGCTGCCCGCCGGTCTGAGGGTGCTGCAGAAGGTCGAAAACATCATCCGCGAAGAAATGAATCGCGCCGGCGCGCTCGAAGTGCTGATGCCGGTGGTTCAGCCCGCAGAACTGTGGGAGCAGTCGGGGCGCTGGCAGCAATACGGGCCTGAGCTGCTGCGCATCCAGGATCGGCACGACCGCGACTTCTGCCTGGGGCCGACCCACGAAGAGGTTATTACCCAGCTGGTCAGCAATGAAATCCGCAGCTACAAGCAATTGCCGATCAACCTCTATCAGATCCAGACCAAGTTCCGCGATGAGATCCGCCCGCGCTTTGGCGTGATGCGTTCGCGTGAATTCATTATGAAAGATGCCTACTCCTTTCATCTCGATGAGGATTCTCTGGCAGAGACTTACGAGACGATGTATCAGGCTTATTCGGCCATTTTCAAACGCATCGGCCTGGATTTCCGCCCGGTTATCGCTGACAACGGCTCTATCGGCGGCACCGGATCCCACGAGTTTCACGTGTTGGCCGACTCCGGTGAAGACGATATCGCCTTTTCCGACAGCAGCGATTACGCCGCCAATATCGAAATGGCCGAAGCCGTCGCGCTGGGCAAGCGCGGGGCAGCCACCGCACCGCTGGACAAAGTATCCACCCCCGCCACCAAGACTATCGAGGAAGTCTGTAAAACCCTGTCGGTTAGCCCCAATCAAACGGTGAAAACCCTGCTGGTACACGGCGCCGATGACGAGGGCGAAAAAGCGGGGCTGGTTGCACTGGTATTGCGCGGCGACCATCAGCTGAATGAAATCAAGGCGGAAAAACAGCCCGGTGTTCTTTCACCGTTAACACTGGCTTCCGACGAGGAAATCAAGAAAGCCCTCGGCTGCAGCGCCGGTTCCATTGGCCCGGTTGGCCTAAAATTGCCGATGGTCATTGACCGCAGCGCCGCCGAACTCAACGACTTTGTCTGCGGCGCCAACGAGGACGATTTTCACTACACCGGCGCCAACTGGGAGCGCGATGCAGAGCTCAGCACCATCGCCGATATTCGCAATGTGGTGGCGGGCGACCCCAGCCCCGATGGCCAGGGCAATCTGTTGATCAAGCGCGGCATCGAAGTGGGGCATATCTTCCAGCTCGGCTACAAATACTCCGAAGCGCTGAATGCGAAAGTGCTGGACGAAGCCGGCAAGGAAGCCACGGTCACCATGGGTTGCTACGGCATCGGCGTAACCCGGGTAGTGGCGGCGGCTATCGAGCAGAACCACGACGCTCAGGGCATTATCTGGCCCGAGGCCATTGCCCCCTTCCAGCTGGCACTGGTGCCACTCAACATGCAGAAATCCGAGCAGGTAAAAGAAGCCACTGAAAAACTCTACCGGGAACTTACTGCAGCCGGCATCGATGTACTGATGGATGATCGCAATGAACGCCCCGGCGTGAAGTTCGCAGACATTGAACTGATCGGCATTCCGCACCGCATCGTCATTGGCGATCGGGGGCTGGATAACGGTACACTGGAATACCGGCATCGCCGCGCTGAAAATAACGAAGATATCCGCCTTGACGATGTGGTCAGCTTTATTTCAAACAAACTCGCTAAGGCCTGATTCATCAGGCGCGGGATGGGTGTCTCGTTCTAAAGTGATGGTTCTGCTGCTGTGGTTTTGGGCCGCAGCAGCAGTCGCCCAACCGGCAGGCGACTCAGCAGAACGCACTGAACTGCGTCAATTCCTGATCAGTACGATTAATGAAGCGAGCAGCTTCCGGGATCGCTTTGACGCCGAGGTCTGGCTGCTGGATATGTCCGGCCGGCTGGAGCGCTTTATCGACGACCCGCAAACCCGGCTCGACTTACTCCGCGCCGTACACCAGGAAGCCCGCGCCGCCAATCTGAAACCCGATCTGGTGCTGGCATTGATAGAAGTGGAAAGCGCCTTTGACCGCTACGCGGTTTCCAGCGCCGGCGCCCAGGGGCTGATGCAGATCATGCCCTTCTGGAAAAATGAAATTGGCCGCCCGGAAGACAACCTCACCGACCCATACACCAACCTGCGCTACGGCTGTCGCATTCTTCAATATTATGTGGAGAAAGAAAAAGGCAACCTGATGCATGCGCTGGCGCGTTATAACGGC
>JBFHCW010000295.1:0-3107 GCA_041585035.1 Litorivivens sp. | reverse complement strand
CAGGTGCACGCCGTAGGCACCGGCGGCGATGGCCTCTTCCCAGAAATCATTGATAAACAACCGCGCGTTGTAGCGCTCGCTGGCGGCAACCGCACGCTCAATTTCCTCGCGCAGCGCTTCGCCGGTTTTATCTTTCACCCGTAATTGGATGGTGGTAACCCCCATCGGCAGCAGGCGCTCAATCCACTCGGCGCTGTCCACCACCGGATACAGCCCCAGTTTACCGCCGCAATCCGGGAAGGGTTTGACGGCCTTGTGACGCAACGTCGGGCTGACCGTAGGCAAGTCCCACCAGTGCGTGGGCCAACCCATATGCGCCACCGCGCCTGGACCACCACCGATTTGCGACGACAACCGCAGCCCCTGAGTCACATAGGCCTTGCCCAGCACCAGCGCATCTTTCAGGTCATAGCCTCGCGCCACCGCTGCGGTAACGGCTGAGGACAGCGTGCAACCGGAGCCGTGGCTGTTAACGGTTTGCACATCACGGCCGTGTAACCAGAAACCGCTCTCGCCGTCGGTCCAGTAGTCCAGCCGCTCGCCGTTTAGTGCATCGAAATGTCCGCCGGTAATCAGCACCGACCGCGCGCCCAGCGCGACCATTTCCTTACCGGCTTTTTCTACATCCTCCAGTCCCCGCAATTGTCGTCCCAGCAGGGCCTCCACTTCATTGCGGTTAGGGGTGAGCAAATCCACCCGCGGCAGCAATTGATCGAGCAAGGCGTTAGTGGCGTCACCGGTTATCAGGGAGTCGCCGCTGCTCGCGCGGGTAACCGGGTCACACACCACAAAGCCCTGATATTCCTTTAGGTACTTGGCGACCATCTCCACCACTTCTTCACTGGCCAGCATGCCCACCTTGATGGCATTGGCGGGCAAGTCACTGTCCAGCGCATTGATCTGGGCCGCCAGTGCCCGGCGATGAGTAACCGCGATATAGCCGACCGCAAAACTGTTCTGGGCCGTGATGGCGGTAATGACCGTACAGCCGTGCACCGCGAAATCCTGAAAGGTGGCCAGGTCGGCCTGAATACCCGCGCCGCCACCGGAATCTGAACCCGCGATGCTCCAGGCGATGGGTTTACTCTGCGTTGCCATGTACCGTCCTTACTGATGGCCCACCTGCGCGTGGGACGAAAAATTCAACTCTCGCAGTGCTGCCGAATAATGGCCCAGGCCTGCTCGGCACTGTCGACGTAGGTAAACAGGTGGATGTCCTCTTCGCTGATCATGCCGTACTCCACCAAGGCTTCAAAGTTAAGCACCTTCTCCCAGAACTCCCGGCCGAACACCAGAATCGGCAGACTTTTCACCTTTTGGGTCTGCAGCAGAGTCAGGGTTTCAAAAAACTCGTCGAGGGTGCCGTAGCCGCCGGGAAAAACCACCAGCGCCTTGGCGCGCATCAGAAAATGCATTTTGCGCAGGGCAAAGTAATGAAAGCGGAAGCTCAACTCCGGCGTAATCCACTCATTGGGGTGTTGTTCGTGCGGCAATACAATATTGAGCGCGATATTCTCGGCACCCACATCGTCTGCACCGCGGTTGGCCGCTTCCATAATACCGGGGCCGCCGCCGGTCATTACATGCACCCGTGGCTTGCCCGGAGTACCCGAGTAATGCTCGCCGATGATACTCGCCAGACGCCGCGCCTCATCATAATAGCTGCTCAAACTGGCGCGTTTTTCAACGATCTCCAGATGACGCTGCATGGCTGCATCATCGGGATTGTCCGCCAGCAGCTGCTGTGCCTGAGCCACCTGTTCACTGGCCTTGTCGGGGTCTGGCAAGCGGGCGCTGCCGAACATAACGATGGT
Source organism: Litorivivens sp. (assembly GCA_041585035.1). Lineage (GTDB taxonomy): Bacteria > Pseudomonadota > Gammaproteobacteria > Pseudomonadales > Spongiibacteraceae > Litorivivens. The sequence goes on along the minus strand of JBFHCW010000295.1, from coordinate 1,293 downwards.
GGCGTCAATGTTCCGCTCTTGCATGGTCATTTCCGGCTTGAGCAATTCCAGCTGCAGACGAATCGGGCGCAGCTCAGCGCGCAGCAGAAAATCTTCGTCGGTAAAAGCCAGCCGATAGGCGGAGGAACGGGTTTGAGGGGTTTCTTCTACTTCGCGTGCGCGGTGCGCATCTTCAGCGGCGGAGGGAAAAGCGACATTACCAAAGCTGCGGCGGTTCTTTTTTTCACTCATCCAGTACCCTTATATGGTAGCGGGGCGAGAGCCCTATTGCTGATGCCAGAACGGCATCCCCAGAGTGGGCGTGCTCGGACTGGCGGTCTGCCGTTCTGGCATAGCCCCGGCCAGATAACCCTGACGGCCGGCGCGAATCGCATCGCGGAAGGCCTGCGCCATCAACACCGGATCGCTGGCCTGCGCCACCGCCGTATTGAGCAGAATTCCATCGTACCCCAATTCCAGCGCCATGACTGCATGAGACGGTTTGCCGATACCCGCATCGACAATCAAAGGCATATCCGGCAGGCGCTCGCGAATGGTCTGCAGGTTGTAGGGGTTCATCAAACCCCGCCCCGTGCCAATGGGCGAGCCCCAGGGCATCAGCACCTCACAACCGACATCGCGCAGGCGCTGGCAGATCACCAGGTCATCGGTGCAGTAGGGAAACACCTTGAAGCCCAAACCCGCCAGCTTTTCCGCCGCCTCTACCGTGGCTATTGGATCGGGCTGAAGGTTGTAGTCATCCCCGACCACTTCGAGTTTGATCCAATCGGTCTCGAACATCTCGCGGCTCATCTGCGCAAGCGTGACCGCTTCTTTTACGGAATGGCAGCCAGCGGTATTGGGCAGCAAGGTTTTATCGAGTTTTTGAATATGCGTCCACAGCGACTGACCGCCGGCTTCCTCCGGTGATTGGCGGCGCAGGGACACGGTGATGATCTCGGCGCCGCTCGCTGCAATCGCCTCACTCATCACCTGCGGCGAGGGATAGAGCGCGCTGCCGATCAGCAGCCGGTTGCTAAAGGTTTCTCCGTACAGAGTCCAGTTATCTTGCGCTGCTATCATCATTTTCTGCCCTATCCGCCCTGCACCGGTGCCACCACATCAACCCGGTCGCCCGCCTGCAGAGATACATTTGCGTAGGTGGAACGCGGAACAAAGTCCTCGTTGACCGCTACCGCCACGCGCTGACAATCAAATCCCCACTCACCGAGCAATTCGGCAAGGTTTTTGCCGCCGTCGATCTGCCGGCTTTCACTGTTCACACTGACTACAATCATTTTGCTTCTTTCAACT
>JBFHCW010000294.1:0-3116 GCA_041585035.1 Litorivivens sp. | reverse complement strand
GGGTGGCAGGGTGTCGTAGGTGTGGTCGAAAAACTGGGTCAGCACGATATCCTTGTCGCCATCACTATCGATGTCATAGAGTTTTACGAATACACCACCGATATTGCTGATGGTATTGCCTTCACTGTCAGTCGCCGTAATCTTGTGATAACTGAATTGCCCCGGTGCCGTTTGCCGGTACCACTCTACCTTCATTTCTTCGTTGCCGTCGGGTGAACCCAGCGGGTTGCCCGGATGCTGGGTTTTGCCGGAAGTGGTCACAATATCCAGCAGACCGTCGCCATCGAGATCCGCCTGATCAGATTCGTGCCAGAAAAACAGACCATTGGTGACCGGGGTTGTATGGCTTGGCGCAAAATAGTTGTGGCTTGGCCGCACGCCGTCGTTAATGTCGTTTCCGTCGAGCCAGAAATGGGCGCCGCCCAGCGTGGTCAAAAAGCCGGTCTGGACGATAACGTCCAGCTGATCATCGCCGTTGATGTCAAAAATCTGCGGGGTGTTGATAAAGGGGTAACCCTGAGGATCGTCAACGCCAATCAGCACGTCCTCTTCCCAGGGGCCTGTCAGGCAATCACTACTCGGGTCATCGCAACCGGAGGTATTGAATTTGCGCAGAGCGCCACGCGAGGCAGAATTGGGCGGCCCCGGCGGTGTCTGTTCAACCAGGGTGGATAACAGGATGTCGAGACCATTGTCGCTGTTGCCGTCGATGTCGCCCACCGCGAGAAACGCTGCGGATTGCTGCTCGGTTTTAATCGGGTATTCAATATAGGTTCCCGGCGCGCTCGCCGCCGTGCTGGCGCTGGAGTTGGAGGACGAGCTACTGTTGCAGGAGGCAAGTACGGGCAGCAACAGGGGTATCAGGAGGTGGCGGCGACGCATGATGAGTCCTCTGTAGAGGGTACGGTTGGTTTGGTAATTTTGTTGTTAACCAGAATGGCCCAGACGAATACCACGGCATTCAGAATGCCAAACAAGACAAAAGGAGCCGCTGGGGAAATGGCGCCGAACAGCCAGCCTCCGCCAGCAGTGCCTACCAGAATGCCGACTGCACCGGCGGTACCAAAAAAACCAATCACAGCACCGCGCCTGGCGGCGGGTGCCTGCTGGCCCACCAGTGCCTGCGAACTGACAAAGGCGCTGATTTCCGCAACCCCCATAACGCCGAGGAGGGAAAACACCCAGGGTGCGGTTGGGTCGTCAACGAACGACACCGATAAATACACCGCTGCGGCCAGCCCGGAGGCCAGCATGACCGCCGTGCCGCGGCGAATGCGGTCGCTGATAAAGCCCATCAGAATCGCGCCCACCATGGCCCCGCTGACTGTAGTCAAAACACGGGGCACGGCCAGTTCCTGCATGGCCTGACTGGGCGCCATACCCAGATTCTGCGTGCCAAACTGCACTAGCCACAAACCCATAAAGGCACCGGTGACGGCGAGGTCGCCGCGCGAAATAAAGGCGGCACCGTAGGACAGGGCGACGCCGTGATCCTTGGCGGCGGCTAGGCCATTTATCAGCATCTGCAACACGGGCTCGTGTTCAGTGGCCGGGCGTTTTACATGCGGAGCCAGCCCTACCAGAACAATCAATGTGCCGACAACGCCCATGGCGCCGCCCATGGCGAAGGTGACCTGCTGCGCTGCCAGTTCAGTCATTCCCTGCTTGGCAAACACCGCAGGCATAAACCCCAGAATGGGCGGAATAAACGCACCGATGGTGGCGACAAAACCCTGCAGGCCATTCGCCTTTCCTCGATCGGCCTCGCAGGCGTAGTCAGCTATCACCGTTACCATCATGCCGACCATGGCGGCACCACCGAAGGCAACGACCAAACGGTAGGCAACCAGTTCGCTGATGCTGTCTGCGTGGGGGTAAAGAAAAAATCCTGCGGAAGTGAGGCCCAGGCCGATGGCGTAAACCATGCGTCTGCCGGACCGATCCGCCATCACACCAAACAGGGGCATCATGGCAATCAGCACGACCTCCTGCAGCGCAGCCAGCAGACCGGTGAGCGAACCCTGATCCGCGATCGGTATATTCATTACGGCCAGCAGTCCCGGTTGCAGCACCGCGAGCGCGCCCGCATAGCCAGACGAGATCAGTGCAGCGAGCAGGTAAGCAAACATATGGCGGCGTTTGATGCCGCCGGTGAGGGTGATTCCGAGGAAGCTGGTTGGGTGCATACGGTTAATCCGGTTGCTGCTCACCCGGGCCCTTGCCCCAATCCCTTTTCCAGAGAAGGAAGTGGAGCTCGGGCTGTTCCCTTTCCCGCAGGGAGAGGGAAAGGGTGAGTGGAGATTTTAGTATTTGCGAACTTTCTTCATCTGCTCGTCGCCGAGTCGCATCTGGATCATGCGCTCAACCTGATCTTCGCCAAACACCTGAGCGGCCAGTTTGTTCATGGGGTCGAGCTCATAACCGAGGCGGCGAACGGTGTGATCATATTTCTGCTGGGCAACACGCTCACTCTCCGGGGTGGGAGTGGCGTTATCCAGCCAGCCCAGCCAGCGGTTCAGGAATTTGTAGGCGTATTCTTCCAGTACGTCGATATTGGCGTCGTTCAAATCGGCGCTCAGGCTAAGGGCCGAGGGAGATAGCAGGGCACGCATGTAGGTGCCGTGGCTCACTGACCACTGGAAATTCTCATGGCCGCGCAGGGCGAGAAAATCGTCGTTGGCTTCGCCGCCGTAGTACTTTTCCAGATACTCGGGGTTGGTGCGAAGATCTTTTCTGGGCACCAGATCAAAATAGAAAAACAGTTTCGGAATCGTGCCGAAGACCATAATAAAATGCGGTACGTCGGTTTCCTGCCCAAGAAAAGCTGTTGCATTCATATCCAGGATGCTGGCTTTGCGGTTGCCAAGCCAGGAGCTGACCAGCCATTCCACACCCTCACCGGTCCAGGACTGATACGAGCCTTCAAACTCGCCGTTGGGTGAGGTGTAATACTCGCGGCCTTCGCAGGTGGGGTCTAGTTCAATATTGGGAAAGCGCGCGGCGATTTTGTCTTTAATATCCGTCAGGATATTCCAGCTGCGCTCCCAGGCCTTGCTGACATCCACGTTGGGATTTTCAGACAGAAACTGGTCGATGGTTTTGGTATCGGCGGTTTT